>JAYTGM010000097.1:0-2544 GCA_043733425.1 Terriglobia bacterium | reverse complement strand
AGGTAACCGCCGAAAGAGCCAAGCCATGCGCCTCGTCTTAGCCGCCCTATCCCGGCCCATCACTGTCGTCGTCGCGCTCATCGCGGTGGCTCTCTGCGCACTGCTCGCGGTGCAGCGCATGCCCGTCGATATCTTCCCGCAAGTCGGCGACCCGGCCATCTACGTCGCCCAGCCTTACGGCGGCATGGACCCCGCGCAGATGGAGGGCTATCTCACTTATTACTACGAATATCACTTCCTCTACATCACCGGAATCGATCACGTGGAGAGCAAAAGCATTCAAGGCGCGGCGCTGATGAAGCTTGTGTTCCATGAGGGCACCAACATGAGCCAGGCCATGGCGGAAACAGTTGGCTACGTCAATCGCGCGCGCGCCTTCATGCCGAATGGCGCAGTGCCCCCGTTCATCACGCGCTTCGATGCCGGTAGCGTGGCGGTCGGTCTTCTGGTCTTCAGCAGCGACACTCACACCCCCGCCGAACTTCAGGATTTTGCGATCAATCGCGTGCGTCCGCTTTTCGCAACGCTGCCCGGAGTCTCCGCTCCGCCGCCCTTTGGCGGAAACCAGCGGACCATTGTGGTCACGCTGAATCCTGATAAGTTGCAGCAGTACCGCATCTCTCCCGATGAAGCCATTGCGGCCGTAAGCAAAGCCACGCTCGTCATGCCTTCCGGAAACATGTGGACCGGAAAGGTGGAGCGTATCGCCCGCACCAACGGAGCTCTCGGCGGCAATCTTACTGAATTGCTCAGCACCCCCATCCGGCCGGGTTCCGGTACTTCCGTGTATCTCCGCGACATCGGCACCATCGATAATGGCACCGATATCGTCACCGCCTACGCTCATGTGAACGGCAAGCGAACGGTCTATATCCCGGTAACCAAGCGCGCCGACGCCTCCACGCTCGCCGTCGTGAATGCAGTGAAAGCCGCTCTGCCCGATTTCAAAAAGGCCGTGCCGGACGGTGTCGAAATCCGGCTCGAATTCGATCAATCTCCGTTCGTCACCAACTCCATCCGGGGCTTGGTCACCGAAGGCTTGCTGGGCGCAATTCTGACTGGGCTCATGGTGCTGCTCTTCCTGCGCGATTGGCGCAGCGCCTTCATCGTGGTCCTGAACATTCCCTTTGCCCTGCTCAGCGCCGTGGTCGCTCTCTGGGTGACGGGCCAGACCATCAACATCATGACCCTCGGCGGCCTGGCGCTGGCGGTTGGTGTTCTGGTGGATGAGGCAACGGTGGAAATCGAAAACATCCACACGCGCATGCTCCCCGGAGTTTCGCGCGCCAAAGCGGTTCTCGAAGCCTGCCGCCGCACCGCCATCGCCCGCCTGCTTTCCATGTTCTGCGTACTGGCCGTCTTTGTTCCTTCTCTCTTTATGGTTGGCGTGGGCCGCCAATTGTTTGTTCCGCTTTCGCTGGCGGTGGCGTTCTCCATGGTTGCGTCGTACCTTCTCTCCAGCAGCCTGGTGCCGGTGTTCTCCATATGGCTTATGAAGGAAGGGAAGCAGGGGGAGGAGAGCCGGGGCTTCTTTGGCCGCGTGCGAAAGCGGTATGAGAGGTATCTCGCGGGTACGCTGCGGTTGCGCTGGCCCATCGTGCTTGTCTATCTTGCAGCTTCGGCGGCTCTGATCGCCCTCTTGCTGCCGGCCATGGGTACCGAAATCTTTCCAGACGCGCACGCTCCCCTGCTTCGCATGCGGCTCAAGGCACCCACCGGAACTCGAATCGAAGAGACTGAACGCTTAGTGCTCAAGGCTCTCAACATCATCCAGCGCTCCATCGGGCCTGAACAGATTGAAATCACCAGTGACTTTGTCGGCGTCGTTCCCTCCAGTTATCCGGTGGATCTCATTCATCTCTTCACCAGCGGTCCGCACGAAGCAATCATTCAGGTGGCCCTGAAAACGGCCTCGCCCCGCGGCGAAGCTCAGCGCGAAAAGCTGCGTGCCGATCTTGCAAAAGAGCTTCCCGAAATGCGCGTTTCTTTTGAAGCGGCCGATATTGTTTCGCAGGTCATGAGCTTCGGTTCTCCCACGCCCATTGAAGTCGCCGTGCAGGGAGTCAGTCTGCAGGACGATTACACTTATTCCCGCAAGGTGCGCGATCAGATGGCGAAGCTTCCCTTTCTGCGCGATCTGCAACTCGCGCAAGCCCCCGATTTTCCCACCCTCGATATCGATATCGATCGCGATCGTGCGGGCCAGTTCGGGTTGACCATGGCCGATGTCTCCCGCTCAATCGTCCCCGCCACTTCTTCGTCCCGCTTCACTCAACCGAACTACTGGCGCGATCCAAATTCAGGAAATGCCTTCCAGATTCAAGTGCAATTACCGCAAAATCGAATGCAAAGCGTGGAGAACCTCAGCAATCTTCCTCTGCCGGCAACAACCGGCGCGGGCGATACCCGTCTCAACGATATTGCGACATTCAAACTAGGCACCATGCCCGGAATGATTGAGCGCTTCAACGGCCAGCACGTTGTGAGTTTGACCGCGAATATTCATGAAATCACACTGGGCAAGGCAGCCCTGCAATTGAATCA
>JAYTGM010000096.1:0-2549 GCA_043733425.1 Terriglobia bacterium | reverse complement strand
ACGGGCAGATTCTTTTTGGCTTGGTGGCCCGCGAAGTACCATTTTCGCCGCCGCATCCGTCCAATCACGTGAGAAACTGCTTGTTCATGCAAAAAGCTATTCTGGCTCCGCTGGTGTTGTCGGCCCTGTTGACCGCAATCCTGCCAGCGCAAACACCGCAAAGGGAAACGCTGGAATATGCGGTGGAGTGGCACCTGGTGCCCGCCGGCCGCGCCCGTCTCTCTTCCGGGCCCCCGCCGTCTTCGGAAAAGAAGGCGCAAATGGAAACCAAGCTGCATTTGGAATCAACAGGTCTGGTCTCTCGCCTCTTTCATGTGAATGACGATTACACCGCGGAACTGAAGAGTAATTTATGTGCGGAGCAGTCTTTCATGACCGCTCACGAAGCTGGCCGGAACCGCGAAACAAAAGTGGTGTACGATTCCGCAACGCGTAAAGCCGCCTATCGTGAGCGCGACCTCACCACGAATAAGCTGACCTCACACGACACAGAGATTCCATCGTGCGTTCACGATATTATCGGCGGCCTGTTTCAATTGCGGACGCTTTTTCTAGAACCAGGAAAATCCACAACCATTCCGGTCAGCGATGGCAAGAAAAGTGTGATGCTGAAGATAGAGGCGCAGCGCCGCGAAGAGATCAAAACGCCCCTTGGCTTGCGCAAATGCATCGCCTACGAAGTTTTCGCATTCAATGATGTGCTTTATAAACGGCAAGGCCATCTGCACGTTTGGCTCACGGATGACGCGCGCCATCTGCCCGTGCAAATTCAGATCCGGATGCAATTCACCATCGGTACCATCACCCTGCGGTTAGATAAAGACGAGAAAGCCTGATGCTCTTGCTGCCCCTGTTTTTACTCATGCAAGCCGCACCCGCGCCGGAAAGTGCAAAAGCCATAACGGAGCGCATCGGTCAATTGATGGAATCCACCGCGGCGGCAGTGCCGGGTTTGGTCAAGACCAGTGCTGTATTAGCGGAAACCACCAAAGCCACGCTTGTAAAGCTGCAAGCCGCGCCCAACAACCTGCCGCTCAATTATGAATTCCTTCAGGAAGCGCGCGCTTATCTTGTACTTGCGGATGCGATGCCAAAGCCTTACCCGCTGCCTGAAACGCCGCGGCGGCAGTTTGTGGAATTGCGCGACGGTGTGGAACACCTGGAAACAATGGTGCGCGGGCTGCTCGATCAGAACCAGCGCCAGTTGCGCAGCCCCGATCGCGACAACCTGCGCCGTTACTCAGACGCGAACGATCGCCTGAGCGCTCCCGCGGCGAATCAACTGCGCGTGGTTTTCATGGGTGATAGCATTACCGATTTCTGGCGGTTGAACGAATATTTCACCGGGCGCGAGTATCTGAATCGCGGCATTAGCGGCCAAGTCACCGGTGAGATGCTGGGCCGCATGAAGGCCGATGTCCTGGATCTGCGTCCGAAGGCCATGATCATTCTTGCCGGCACCAATGACATTGCCCGGGGCACCCCCGCGCGCACCATCCAGAATAATCTCGCCATGATTGGCGACCTCTGCCGCGCAAACGGAATCACTCCCGTGTTCGCAAGCATTCTTCCTATTGGGGAAGCCCGCCGCAATGAGCGGCCTCCTGAAATCATCTTGCAAGTAAATAAGTGGATTCAGGAATACTGCCTTCGCAACAACTACATCTATGCCGACTATTTCACACCGCTTTCGCAAGCCGGCATGTTGGACCCCACCTGCTCTGATGACGCGCTGCATCCCAACGCAAAAGGCTATCGTTTAATGGCACCCGTCGCCACCAAAGCTCTGGATCAAGCGTTGAACCAACAGAGCCCGGTGGAACAAAAGAAGCGGCGGCGCTAGTTTGTTGTAACCTCCAGCGGGTGCGATGCGACAATAGCTGTATGCGGTTTGCAATGGCGCTGCTGGCTGCCACACTGGCGTTCGCGCAGGCTTCCATGCCGGTAGAGAAACTGGTTGAGTTCGTCCGGTCCTCTGTCAAACTCAAGCTGCCCGATAAGCAAGTGGCCGCCCAGATCCACGCGATTCATCTTTCGGAAAAGCTGGAAGACACCAAGATAGAAATGTTGCAGGGTGAAGGCGCGGGCCCAAAAACGGTAGCCGCATTGCGCGAGTTGGGCAATGCTTCGCAATCGCTCGCTGTTGCCGCTCCCCCGCCCGCGCCGGTGGTCCGCAAGTCCATTCCGCCACCCTCTTATGCCGATCAGCAAAAAGTGATCGACGCCATGCGCGAGTACGCTCTCAATTATTCAAGCTCGCTTCCCGATTTCGTATGCAAGCAGGTGACCCGCCGCTACTTCGATCCCTTGGGACATGAAAATTGGCGTTCTTCCGACACCCTGATCAGTAAACTTAGCTACGCGGAACAGAAAGAAAAGTACGAGGTGATCATGGCCAATGGCCAAGCCGTGTTGAACAAAAACATTGAGAGTTTTGGCGGCACCACATCTTCCGGCGAGTTCGGCAGCCTGCTGAAATATATCTTTGCACCCAAATCCGACGCGGAGTTTCATTGGGACCGCTGGGGCCGCATCCGTGGCCACGTCAC
>JAYTGM010000095.1:0-2557 GCA_043733425.1 Terriglobia bacterium | reverse complement strand
GCGCGTTGATTGTCGCCATCACCATCCCGTTCTCGCTTCTGTTTGCTTCTATCTGTCTTGACCTGCGCCACATCCCGGCTAATCTGTTATCGCTTGGCGCGCTGGATTTCGGGATGGTGGTGGATGGCGCGGTGGTCATGGTGGAAAACATTGTCCGCCACCTGGGGCGCAAGGACGTTGGCACCCGCACGGTAATAGAGCAGATCCGTGAGGCCGCGCACGAAGTGCAGCGCCCCGTCTTTTACGCGATCGGAATCATCATCACCGCCTATCTCCCCATCTTTACTTTGCAGCGCGTGGAAGGGCGTCTTTTCAAGCCGATGGCGTGGACTGTTACGTTCGCTTTGCTGGGCGCGCTCTTGTTTTCCATGCTGCTGGCACCGGTACTGGCCAGTGTGCTGTTCCGAAAGGGTGTCCGCGAATGGCATAACCCGATCATGACGTTTCTGACGAATCGTTATCGCTCCGCGCTCACGTTTGCAATCCGGCGCCGGTGGGTTACAGTCGGTGTCGCGATCGGGGCGTTGGGACTGGCTTTTTTTCTCGCGGAAGGCGGTGTGATCGGGTCCGAATTCCTCCCGCATCTGGATGAGGGAGCCATTTGGGTGCGCGGTACCTTGGCACCCAGCACGGGTCCCAGTGAGGGCGTCCGGACCATGCATCAGGCTCGTCAATTGCTTGCCTCCTTCCCGGAAGTCACCACCGTTGTGAGTAACGTCGGGCGGCCCGATGATGGCACCGATACTACCGGCTTCTTTAATACCGAATATTTTGTGGATCTGAAGCCAAAAGATCAGTGGCGGCCTGTGTTTCGCGAAGAGAAAGATGAGCTGATTGCCGCGATGAACCGCGAACTGACTAAGTTGCCTGGCGTGCTCTGGAACTTCTCCCAACCGATCGCCGACAACATGGAAGAAGCGGTCAGCGGCGTCAAGGGACAGTTAGCCACCAAGATCTACGGAGACGATCTGAAGACGCTTGAGGCGAAAGGGGACGAAGTTGTAGGCATCATGAGGAAGATCCGCGGTATTGAAGATTTGGGTATCTTCCGCGTCATTGGCCAACCGAATCTGAACCTGACCGTAGATCGTCCGCAAGCTGCCCGGTTCCAAATCAACGTTTCCGATGTGCAGGATGCCATTCAAACCGCGGTAGGCGGAAATTCACTGAGCCAAGTGCTGGAGGGCGAGCAGAGATACGACCTGGTGATGCGCTACTTGGCGCCATTCCGCGACACGCGCGAAGCCATCGACAGGATTCGCATTGTTTCTCCTTCCGGTGAACGTGTTTCGCTGGGCCAGGTTGCGCATTTCGATGAGAAAGACGGCGCTTCGCTAATTTATCGTGAAGCCAATCAACGGTATGTCGCAATCAAGTACAGCGTTCGGGGAAGAGATCTGGGCGGCGCGGTGGAAGAAGCGATCAGCAAAGTGAGCCGATTGGTGAAGTTACCTACTGGGTATCACATCGATTGGGCGGGCGAATACGAAAGCCAAAAGCGCTCCTCAAAACGGCTGTTGATTATTCTGCCGCTCACCATTCTTTTGATCTTCATGATCTTGTACACCATGTTCCACTCATTCAAATGGGCGGCCCTGATTCTAGCTAACGTCGCCATGGCTCCGGTAGGAGGATTACTGGCGCTCTGGCTTACGCACACCAACTTCAGCGTCTCGTCGGGCGTTGGATTTTTGGCTTTGTTTGGCGTGTCAGTTCAAACAGGGGTCATCATGCTGGAGTACATCAATCAGATGCGCGCCCGTGGACACGAAGTCGCGCTGGCTGCAGTGGAGGGCGCGGTGCTTAGGCTCCGGCCCATCATGATTACCATGCTTGTCGCCACTCTTGGGTTGCTTCCGGCCGCTCTCTCCCGGGGTATCGGGTCGGATTCGCAACGCCCCTTCGCCATCGTAATCGTGGGTGGTCTGATTTCAGGGTTGATGATGAGTGTTTTCTTGCTCCCCACTCTGTATGTCTGGATAGCCGGCGAGAACGACGTACTTCCGGCACCCGAGGCAGGTTTCGAGGAAACATAACGGGCCGCTTCTGGTCCAGCATCTTGATTGCCGTAATCGAGGGATTCGCCGGGTTTCTGATTGGCTCGCACCATTCTTAACGTGCCGGGGAATCACGCTGCCCATACGGCGGGTCGAGATAGATGCATTGCACCTTCCCGCGCAATCCTTCCCACTCAGCCAGTGATGCCATCACCTGCAGAAGCCCGTTGAAATCACCCCACAAGGATGATAAGTCCCGTTTGTCCTGCCGCATCACGGATTAAAACTCCGCGGCAGGAATATTCTTGGCGCGGGGCGTCCTGATGGACAGACCTTTCCACGCTCTTCCGTGCTTTTGGTTTTCCGGGTTTCTCAGCCTTGCACGCCGCTACTGTTGCTTGGGCTCTTTGCGTGACTTCTTCCGCTTGCCCGGTTCCGGAACTGCCGTTACCGGCTTGGGCTGAATTCGCAGAAACGGTGCCGTGAAAGCCGATAACGCCATCGCCACTAAGTGGCTCTGCACAAATTCGCGAAAATACGGCCACAGATTGAAAATTGCA
>JAYTGM010000094.1:0-7204 GCA_043733425.1 Terriglobia bacterium | reverse complement strand
GCTACCCGCATTTGCCGCGCAGGATACAAGCCAAACCAGTTCCGTTTGTCCTATGAACAACGGACACCTGCTGCTGTTGACCAACAACCTTAGCCACTTGCTGGATATGAATGTTGCCAACGCGAGTTTCCGGTCTATCGTGCATCCCGAAGGACGCAAAATCGGATTCATAGAACGGCGGGACGGGAATAGCGTTTGGGTCCAATCCGTTCAATCGGGTGAAAGTACTTCGCGAATCGAAATTTACGATGGCCACGCATTTTTGCCAGTTCGCGGTGCTGAAGCCATCCCCACCACCGACGTACGCACGGCTTTGATGGCTCGCGATGGAGTGCTTTGGGTAGGAGGCACCGGGAACCTTGTCAGGATTGCCGCCGGACGAATGCAGATGATTCCGCCTGAAGAAGGTCTGCCGGAGGCTTCTGCTTTCAGCCTTGTTGAAAGTCCGGACGGGACTATTTACGTCGGGCACCGGGACGCTATCTCCGCATATAAAGGCAGCCGGTTCCGGGTTTTGAGGAAAGGATTCGATCGGGCTCGAAGATTTTCTATCGCTCGCGATGGGACTTTGTGGGCAGCCTCGACAACAGGAGTTCACCGTTATCAGAAGGGAGTATGGCTCACCAATTCCTCTGAGGAGGGCCTTCCCTCCGATGCCGCGTACACGGTGTTTGCGGACCGGGAAGGACAGATCTGGGCCGGTACCACGCTCGGCCTCAGCGTGTACCACCCCGAGAGTGATCTCGATCCACCACTTACTACCATCCAGGAAGAAAACAATCAGCGTCAAGCGCCCCCAGGCGGAGAAGTCAGGTTCGCTTTTTCCGGTGCGGACCGCTGGAAACAGACGCCCGACGCCAGGTTACTGTTTTCCTGGAAGCTCGATACCGGAGCCTGGAGCACCTTCCAGAGCGGCACCCTGACCGCTCTTCAAAATGTGCCCTCCGGCTCCCACCTATTTCAGGTTCGTGCGATGGATCGAAATGGCAACGTCGATCCTCATCCGGCGCACTTCTCATTCACCGTTCTCTTCCCCTGGTATCGCGAAACCGGTTTCTATTTCGTTTCCGGTCTTCTAGGGCTGGCAATCCTGGTGCTTCTCAGAACCGGCTACACGTACCACAGCAATCTGCGCTTTCAGAGCCGGCATGACCCGCTGACTGGGCTGCCGAACCGGCTGCAGTTCGAACAAACCCTGGCAGCCGCCACCACCGACAGCAAACACCGGAGCTTGGCTGTGCTGTTTTTTGATCTGGATGGGTTTAAAGGTGTCAACGATACTCAAGGTCACCCCGAAGGCGACAAGTTGCTGGTCAGGATCGGTACCGCCTTACGGTCCCGGCTAGCCAAGGGTGACCTTCTGGCCCGGATTGGGGGAGACGAATTTGCGATTCTGCACTTCTCGGAAAAGAGCCGCGCAACCGCCACGCTCTTAGCGGACGTGATCCTTGAGAGCGTACGGGCTTGTTCGCCGAACGGTTGTAACGTTTCAGCCAGTATCGGCATAAGCCTTTGGCCGGAGCACGGTTTGTCGCCCTGCGCGCTGGTCCGGTTGGCGGATCTTGCCATGTACCAAAGCAAATCGCGCAATGGCGATTGCGGCCTCTTCTATGAACCCGCCGCAAAGTTGGACTTCCGTACCGCCGAAATGGCGGGAGTTGTTCGCGCGGCCATCGCACACGAACGGCTGGTGCTCTGGTATCAACCAATCATCAATGGTGAAGGGGGGGTGGCTCGCATCGAGTGCCTGGTCCGCATTGACGACCCTTCCCTGGGGCTGATTGAACCCACGCGATTCATCAAGGTAACGGAAGACGCGGGACTCATTGAAGCCGTTGGAAGGTGGGTGTTGCAGGAGGCGGCAAATACTGCGGCAGGGTGGCGCGAAAGCGGCTGTAAGATCCCGGTTGCAGTCAATATTTCTCCTCTTCAATTGGAACACCCAGGTTTTGCCGCACAGGTTTTGCGACTGTTGGAACAAATGGAATTGCCGCCCAGCGCGCTTACTCTCGAAGTGACAGAGGGGGCCGTCGCACGGAATCAAGAGCTTACCGCTTCTACATTAAACACTCTCAGGAACGCCGGTATCTCCATAGCGCTTGACGATTTCGGCACCGGCTATTCCGGGTTAAGCATGCTGGAGACTCTTCCGATAAACGAGATCAAACTCGATTTGTCATTCGCAGCCACTCTTTCAAGCCAGCGCACGCGCGACGTAGTGGCTCAGAGCGTGATTCTGGCGCACAAGCTGAATCTCAAAGTGACCATGGAAGGAATTGAGGAGCAGGGTCAATTCGAAATAGCCCGGGAGCTTGGCTGCGATTGGTTTCAAGGCTACCTGATAGCGCCGCCTCTGGACCATGAGATGGCTACTCAATTTCTGTTACATCAAAGCGGGCAGCCCACTCTGCTAAAACTGCCCGCGGCAGCTACAAAGCAACTTTCCGCAACCTGAGAGCATTGGCAATTACCGATACAGAACTAAACGTCATGGCCGCGCTCGCGATCATCGGGCTCAACAGAATTCCAAAGAAGGGGTAGAGCAATCCAGCCGCGATCGGTACGCCCAGAATGTTGTACAGAAAGGCGAACAGCAGATTCTGGCGGATGTTGCGCATCGTCGCCCGGCTCAGGCGAAGCGCCCGGACTATGCCGCGAAGATCCCCCTTCACCAGGGTCACGCCCGCGCTTTCCATCGCGATATCCGTACCTGTTCCCATGGCGATTCCCACTTGCGCTTGTGCCAGCGCCGGTGCGTCGTTCACACCGTCCCCCGCCATTGCGACAATACGCCCTTCAGCTTGCAGCTTCTTTACGGCTTCACTCTTCTGATCGGGCAAAACGTCCGCCTGAATCTGATCGATCCCCAATTGCTGGGCCACGGCTTCAGCGGTTTGGCGGTTGTCACCGGTGATCATTACAATGCGCAGCTTCTCAGCGTGTAACATCTTAATCGCCTCTGCGGTGGAATCTTTGATCGGATCGGAAACGCCGATGAGCCCCGCCAACTTTCCATCTATGGAAGCGAACATTACCGTCTGGCCTTTTGAACGCAGGTCACCGGCATTTTGCAGCAGCGGATCAATTGAAATTGACCGCTCTTCAAAGAGCTTCGCGTTTCCGATCAGCACCTGATGCCCATCAACTGTCCCGGCGATTCCACGCCCGGTCATCGATTGGAATCCGCTGACGGCGGCAAGCGAGAGCTTTCTCGCTTGGGCCCCCTTTACGATAGAGGCGGCCAAAGGATGTTCACTGGCCTGCTCCAAACTAGCAATCAGACGCAGAAACTCATCCTCTGAGCGATCGGCCATTGAGTTCACTGTCGTAAGCCGGGGCTTCCCTTCCGTAAGGGTTCCCGTCTTATCGATGACCAGAGTGTCCACCTTCTGCAATATTTCAAGCGCTTCCGCGTTGCGAATTAAAACGCCCGCCGTCGCACCGCGTCCCGTGCCAACCATAATCGACATAGGGGTCGCCAACCCTAAAGCGCAAGGGCAGGCAATGATCAGAACCGCCACCGCATTCACAAGCGCATGCGCAAAACGGGGCTCAGGTCCGTAAATAGCCCAAATGGCAAACGTGATCACTGCAACACCAAGCACCATCGGAACAAAATACGAGGCCACTACATCGGCAAGGCGCTGAATTGGGGCTCTGGTTCGCTGCGCTTCGCTGACTAGCCTTACAATGTGCGCCAGCACTGTGTCGCTTCCCACGCGCTCCGCCTTCATCACGAAACTCCCGGTGCCATTCACGGTTCCGCCCGTGACCTTCGCGCCAGCTTCTTTTTCCACAGGAATTGCTTCCCCGGTAATCATGGATTCATCTATCGAGCTGGTTCCATCCACCACAGTTCCGTCCACCGGAACACTCTCGCCGGGGCGGACGCGCAGCTTCTGCCCGATCGCCACCTGATCAAGCGAAACATCTTCTTCCAATCCGTCGCCTTTCACAAGTCTCGCCGTCTTTGGTGCAAGGCTCAGAAGAGAACGCAGCGCGCTGCTGGTTTGGCTTCTGGCCCGCAACTCCAACACTTGCCCAAGCAGCACAAGAGTGACAATGATGGCAGCGGGTTCGAAATAGACATCGAGCCCACCGCTTGCCTCGCGAAATGATGCTGGAAACAGGTTGGGGAAAACCGTCGCCGCAACACTGTATAGGTACGCTGAACCCGCGCCGATGGCGATCAGAGTAAACATGTTTAGGCTTCGGTTCACCACTGACGCCCAGCCTCGAGCAAAGAGCGGCCAGCCAGCCCAAAGCACAACCGGTGTTGAGAGGGCGAACTCGATCCAGGTAATCAGCTGCCGGCCTAGCAAGTGCTGCAGCGGCATCCCAGGCAGAAAATCTCCGATCATCAAAAGCAAGATAGGAGCGCTGAGTCCAAGCGCAATCCAGAACCGCCGGGTCATATCGTCTAGTTCCGGGTTGGCCTCGTCAAGCGTGACAGTTCGCGGCTCAAGCGCCATGCCGCAGATGGGGCACGCCCCCGGTCCATCGCGGACAATTTCCGGGTGCATCGGGCACGTGTATTCCGAACTTGCGGCTGCTGCTGCTGGCACCGGCGCTGGCGCGGGCTTCACCGCCGCTTCCAGGTACGCTCCCGGATTTGCTTCGAATTTGGCCAGGCATGATTTGCTGCAGAACCAATACGTGGTGCCCTGATACTCGGATGAGCCGGCCGCCTTATCCGGGTTCACGGTCATGCCGCAGACTGGATCTTTCATTGCTGTTTGCCCATTGGCGCAGATAAGCCGTTCATCAGACCGAACCCCCTAATTCCCAACGCACCCTGCCAGGCGCTTTCCAGAGCCTGCACATAATCCACCTCTAACTGAAACAAGGTTCTCTGGCTGATCAACGCCTGCGGATACGCTGCCGCCATATTTTGATAGTTTGCCTGATAGAGCTTATAGGCCTGCTCCGCCCGAGGCAGCATTTCGGTCTTGTACTGCCGCGCAGTGGTGCGGGCAGAATCGTAATCGCGAAACAGGCTTGCCACGTCCCGCGCCAACTGCAGCTTCACACGGACAAGTTCCTGTTTGGCGCTTTCAATCTCATACCTGGCGGCGGCAATGTTTCCCTGATTGCGGTTGAAGATCGGAATCTGCACGCCAATCTGTACTCCACCGTTCAACCCGATGGGCTTGTGCGTGGTCTCCAAAAGCTCATTGTTTTGGGAAAGATTGCCGTAAAGCTGCAGATCGGGTATTACCGCCTTCTTTGCTTGAATCCATGATGCTTCCGAACGTTCCACGGCTTGCTGCGCAAGCTTCACTTCAGGGCTGTCCCGCAACGTGGTAGCCAGCCAATCGTCATAGTTCAGATCGGGAAAAGCTTCCAGGTCTCCCTCCAAACGCGCTTGGCGCAGGTCAGGTTTGCCCGTCACGGCAGCCAGCGTTCTCCATCCGGATTGCAAATTCTGGCGGGCGATCCGCAAGCTGACATTTACCTGCTGCTGCTCCACTTCCGATTGCAACACATCGGGCCGGTCCGCTTGCCCTACGTTGGCAAGCTGATAGGACGTCTGGGTTGCATCTGCTGCCAACTTTGCCAGCCTTTCTCTTACATCCACCAGTCTTTGGCCTGCAAGAACCTGATAGAACACGGTGCGCACGTTGTTCAAAATTCGCAAACGCTGCACCTCTCCGGCTGTCTCCGCCTCCTGGTTAGCCAGCTTCGCAACCCGGCGGGCGGCATTCAGCTTACCTCCCGTCACAATCGTCTGACTGATAAAGCCTCCCTGCTTACCGCCACCGGTGTAGCCGCCGCGAATTTCGTCGCCGTAGTAACCAACTGTCGGGTTCGGATACAACCCCGCTTGCCGCGCAAAGCCCGCCGCCGCTTGAACGTTTGCCTGTACCTGGGCAAAGGTGGGGTTGTTCGCCAGCGCCATCCGCTCAAACTCCTCAAGCCGCATTCCCGGTAGATCTTGCGGTTGTGCAGCGGGAGCCACCGGCACCACCTGCACTTCGTAAAGGGTAGAATCGCCATCGTACATTTTTGCGGTGATGCGATCGCCCACTTTGAGTCGGCCCAATAATTCTTCCTTGTCCACGGAATAGTTCATCGTCATTGCGCCCATCCCGCCCGGGATGGGTTCATTTGCGACGCTGATCCGCTTGGTGCTGGGGTTGACCTGCTCCACTATCCCGCGGAACGGGTAAGCCTTTCTGCCGGCATCTTGTGAATAGGACATGCTAGCGGAAAAAAGCAGGAGCAGCAGGGCGGGGAACACTTGGGAAGTTCTCATCTAAGCGCTCTTCCCCTTTCCGGCTTGCGCCTTCAAATCCATAATTTGCTGGTATTTGTCCGGCGGCAAAACGCGCACCATCGTCATCATGCCTCCCGCGAAACCGCTCCAACCCGCGGGCAGACCGAAGGTCTCCGGCTTGTCGACACTTTTATCCATTGCCATCATGGGCCCTTCCATATACGCATCCTGCGGAAAGAGAGGCACCTGACCGGCGTTGTCGGGCAACTTCGGCATCGCCATGCCCTGCATGCCCCCATGTTCCATTCCCGCCATGCCCTGCATATTGCCCATGGCTTTTCCCGCTTCCGCAGGGGAGAGGGGGCCGTTCATCATCGGCTTCTCTGCGGTGGAACCCACGCCCAAGCCGCGCCCTAGACTCGGCCCGCGGTTTTCAGAAGTGGCATTGCCGTCCCGCAGCATCCCCATTCCTTCTTCCATGCCCGCCCCAGCCTGCATGCCGCGCCCTGTCCGCGTCATGGGCCCTACGTTGGAAGCCATCTGGTTCATCATGTGATGCGGAAGATGGCAGTGAAGCATCCAGTCGCCCGGCCGGTCCGCCACGAATTCAATATCCTTGGCTTGGGCCACGCCCACCAGCACAGTATTGCCGCGCGTCCATGCCGATTCCTGCTGCCGTGCCGCTTCTCTGCCAGTCTCCCAGAACGTAAACCCATGCAGATGAATTGGGTGATGGTCCATGCCCATGTTGATGAACCGGATCCTGACCCGTTCCCCTTGAAGGATAATTAGCGGCGTCGCTGCGGGACCGGATTTTCCATTGAAAGTAAGCCAGTTGAACTCCATGTTCATGCTATTGGGAATGGAACTGTTCGGCAGCACGGCATACTCTTGGAGTGCAACCAGGTAGTCTTTGTCGACATACGGCGCGTAGGCGGTCTTGGGATGAATGATGAATCCACCCAGTAAGCCGACCAGCTCCTGCAT
>JAYTGM010000093.1:0-18040 GCA_043733425.1 Terriglobia bacterium | reverse complement strand
GATCCTTGGCCCACCCGCTACCGCCGCCTCCACTACACTGAAGGTGTATGCGAACCGCAGTCTTCGCCGCCCTATTCCTAAGCGCCGCCTTCGCCGCTGATTCCGAACTGGATCGCGCGCGCGACAAGCAGGACCGCCCTGCGCTCGATCGCATCGCCGCCCAATACTCATCCGGCGCGCAATCCGCCCCGAAAGATGCTGAAGCGCAGTACCGCGCCGCCCTCGCCGCCTCTTACAACGCCGAAGTAGCCCTTGAGGTGAAAGATAAAGAAAAGGCCAGACGCGCCGCGGAAGCGGGCATCGCCCCCGCGGAGCGCGCCATCTCTCTCAAGCCCTCAAATGGCGAATACTATCGCATCCTCGCCACTCTTTATGGTCAGGTGATTCCGGCAAACCCCATAGCGGGAATCTCTTACGGCAAGAAAGCGAAGGAGGCCATCGGCAAGGCTCTTGAACTTTCCCCGAAATCCGCCCCCGTTCACATGGCCGAAGGGGTGGGGAATTATTACATGCCCGCCATGTTCGGCGGTGGGCCAGAGATCGCGGCCAGAAACTTTCGCGAAGCCATTTCGCTCGATCCCAAAAATGCCGAAGCCTATCTCTGGCTCGCGCTCGCTCAAAAAAAGCTGCACAAGAACATTGAGGCGCGCCAGTCCCTCGCCAAATCTCTGGAGCTGAACCCCGCGCGCATCTGGGCCAAAGATCAGCTCGAAAAGACTCCTACTCAGTGAGTAATCGGCTGGTTGCCGCCACCATCGCAGCCATCGCGCTCTTTAGCTTTTTTGTCTTTCCCGGGCATACCTACCTCACACAGGACACTCAGATCTATGTCGCCATCCTAGAAAACCTGTGGGACCCCTCCGCCCTCACGCACGATCTTCTGGTAGGCCACTCGCACGTCGCCTATACCCTCTATGATGAATACGCCATCGCGCTCCGCTGGCTCACCCATTCCAGTTTTCAAACGGTCTTGCAAACCACGCAAATCCTCTGCCGTGCCCTCGGCATCTGGGGTTTCTATCTGCTGGCCCTGCGCCTTCTCGAAATCCGCTGGAAAGCCCTTGCCGTCGCCGCCGTGTGCGCGGCCGGGGCGGAAATCTGGGGACCGGCGGTACTGCTTGTCGAATTCGAGCCAAGCCCGCGCTCGTTCGCCATCCCCTTATTATTTCTGGCTATCGGCCTCGCCGCGCACAAATGGGTCCGCGCCGCCGCCGTTGTAGCCACAATTGGCTTCGTTTTGCATCCCACCTCCGCCGCCCCGTTCTGGTTATGTCTCGCACTCCTCCGCCAATGGAAAATTGGCTTCGTTTCGCTGTTTACCGGTTTGGCTCTCATCGCACTCGGTGCGCATTTCCAGCCCGATCTTGGCGAAAAACACATGCTTTTCAGCCGAGTGCCACCCCCGCTTGAAGCTATTCAACGCATCAGAGGGGCGTATAACTGGATCGGGATGTGGTTCATGGCCGAATGGCCCAAATATCTGGCATGCGCGCTGATCGGCACAGCCGCGTTCGTGCGTTGCGGAGCCGCCCGCATCCCCTCGCTTCGCCCGTTCCTGATCGGTCTCCCTCTCGCTGGCCTCCTCAGCGTGCCCGTGTCCTACGTTCTGCTCGACCGCCTCAGGTGGTCAGCCGTTCCGCTCATCCAGCCCGCCCGCCTCCTGCTGTTCACGGTTGCCGTCTCCATCTTCCTCGCCGCAACGGCTGCCTTAAAAGCACGGCGCGCCTGGGAAGCTTTCCTCTGGCTGGGCGCAGCCGTCATCCCCGCCGTAGCCGCCCCGCGCCCCAGAGTGGTGCCCACTCCCGCACTGACCGAATTAAGCCGTTGGGCTGCCGCAAACACTCCAAAAGACTCGGTCTTCCTCTTTCCCCAAGCTGGCAAATCGCTTGAACCCGGCCTGTTCCGCTCCCGGGCGCTGCGCGCCGTCTATGTCGATTGGAAGGGCGGGGGACAGGCCAATTTCCTGCCGGAACTCGGTCTCGAATGGTGGAAGCGATATCAGGACGTCATGCAAAAACCACAGCCTGACGAACACTACCGTTCGCTCGGCATCGATTACATCATCCTCCCCGGTACCCCCTACCGCATCCGGAAATTGTCATGAGTTCTTACCGTACTAACTTCTCGGTGCGCCCCGAAACGAATAACTCAAAATCCACGGAGCGACCAGCGTGGTGATGACTGACATCGCCACAATCACGCCGTACACCGGCTGCGCAATTACCCCAAACCCCACTCCAATTTGCGCCACCACCATCCCCACCTCGCCCCGTGGGATCATCCCCGCTCCCACCTGCCAGGCTTCGCGCCTGCCCAACCGGATCGCCCCAAGCCCGCAACCGACCAGTTTCGAAACAATCGCCGCCAGCACAATCGCGCCGGTCAGCAGCAGCGTTTCCTTCTTTCGAAAAGTGATCAAATCCAGGTGCATCCCAATACCCGCCAGAAAAAACGGCAGAAATACTTCCGTTACCCCAGCGGTCAGGTCATGGACGCGTTGTTCCACCGTCTCCGACATCGCCATACCCGCCAGAAATGCACCGGTAATCGCGGCAATACCTGCCCATACCGCAAGCGCCGATAAGCCGAACAGCACCGCCATCGCCACCGCAAACTCTGTTTCCGGAATATTCAACTTCGGATGCACCTGCGGAACCACACTTTGCATCACCTTGCTGCCCCAGCGCGCCACAATGACGGTGAAACCGATAGCCAGCAACGCGGTCAACAGAATCCCCGCCACCTTTAAACCGCCGCGCGCCACGCTACTGGCAACGGAAAGTGCAAGCAAGCCCAGAATGTCGTCAACCACCGCGGCCGCCAGGATAATCTGGCTCGAACGAAGGCTCAGCACGCCCATGCGTTTCAGCACCTCGGCGGTGATACCCACGCTTGTTGCCACCATGGAAACGCCCATAAAGAGCGCCTCTATCCGCGGAGCATGCCAGGCCGCCATAATCGCCCAGCCCATCACAAACGGCACAATCACGCCGCAAACCGCGACCGCAAGTGCGGTGCCGCCCACCCGCATCAAACTCGAAGGCTTCACTTCCAGACCGACTCGGAACAGCAAAAAGATCAACCCCAGATCGGCAAAAGCGGAGAGCACCGCGTTCGGTTCCAGCCAGTGCAAAACCTGCGGTCCAATCACCACGCCAGCAAGAATTTCTCCCACAATGCCGGGCAGTTTCAAGCGTTCAAAAAACTCTGCCATCAACTTCGCGGCTACAAAGACGATCAGCAGCGAAAGCGGAACAGTAAGCGGATTCTCAGGCACGCCGGCGCTCTCGCAGCGCTTGCGTCACTTCCCGGTGGCATCGCAAACAAAGTGTGCGGATATTGGACAAATCGCACTCGCCCCCGCCTTCCACCACGGGCACAATGTGATCCGCATCCCACAAAGTCCGCCGGTTCATCTTCGTCAGATTCCACTTAGCCAGCATCTCCGCACGGCGCTCCCCCCGCGCGCGCTTCAGCCTTAGCCACGCTTCATGAGTATCCGTCCGGCACACCGCGCAAACTGCACGGTCCCGCTTCAGCACGCATTCGCGAACGTACCCCGGGTCTGTTCGGAGCTTCCACTCATGCACGCACCAAGCAGAGCAAAACGTGCGCTTCGGGGGAGGCACTTCGAGTGAACACCACCGGCACAGCGCACGCCCGTTCTCTCCCGTGGGCAATTCCTCCCGGGTAACTCGTCCTCCCGGCATGGTGCGGGCTGTGCTCACTCATCTGTTTTACCTTATTGCCAGGAAACGGAGCCGGATGCTGCTACCCGCCCCAACACGCTAACCCATCGCTTGCGTTCCCCTGGTTTGTCGAACACCGTCTTCCAATACTTTTCAAACCGTGCCGATTTCCGTGTAATGCTTTCGGCCAGAAACTGCTTCACTTCCGCTGAATCGTCCACCTTCAGCCAAGCCAGAGCGGTCGCGGCATCGTTGATTTCGCCCAGCGCATCCTGCACTGGTTTCAATCGCTTCATCAAGGCCATAAACCGGGGGCCATAATGCTCCTCGAATAGCTCCATCGTGTAGCGGAAGTGCTTCGTCTTCAACCGGAATTCATGCAGCTCTTTCGGTTTCCGTTCTCCCGCAAACAGAGCCTCACCCGCCGCGAAATACTCAATCGCCACCTTCGGCAGAACGGTCGCTGCGTTTTCCGCTACCGTTAGCTTGCCTCGCCAGCGAACCTTCATTTCGCTTTCAGCATTCCGTGCCAGTGCTTTGGCTCTTCCCGTTCGATCCAGGCAACCACCTTGTCGGTGAGCATGCTTTGCCATTCGTGCCTTTCTGTTTTCAACCGCTGGAACAGAGCATCGTCGGAAGGCACGTTTGCTTTTAGAAAGAGTTCTCCCGCAATGTCCCGGTTGCGAACCTCAGCCGCCAGTTGCATCAGCTTTCGCAGCCTGCGTCTCAGCCGCCCCGCCTCGCCGCCTGGGAACAACTCTTCAAAGCCCCGAAGACACTCGCTCAACCTTCGGATACTGGTGCGCAGGTCATGCACGGAATCCACATCGGCTTTCGATTCATGAATAGCTTTCATACGCGCTTCCACTTTGCCGATCAGGTGCGCCGATTTGCCACGAACAAACTTCTTCAGTATCAAAGGGGCTTCAGACTCGGACGCGGGTAAAGACGATCGACCTGTTATAGACCTGCTCGAAGAACTCACCGGCCCTTTCCGCGGCCCACGCTTCAAGATCGACATTCACATTTGCGTGCAACTTCAAGACCACTTCAGTTGGCCGTACAGTACACTCGAGCGATTTGATCCTTTGTCCACGGCTGCGGTCCAGATTATCGGCAATGCGCAACAGCGGTGCCAGCCACGTCACGGCTTTGCGGCTTTCCTGATCGAGTGCATGCCAGTTCGGATGTTCCAGCGTGGGAATCGCCTTCCGGTGATACCGGCAAAGGTTCGCGATCACTTCCCGTTCCCGCTCTGTAAAACCAGGCATATCGGAATTCGATACCAGATAGTAGGAGTGCTTATGATGCCGTGTGTCGCTGACAAAGTGCCCCACATCATGCAAATGCGCCGCTGCCTCCAACAAGCGTGAGTATTGATGCGGCAGCTTGTGCAGCGACTCGAGCGCAAGAAACAACTCGGTCGAAAGCCGCGCCACCTTCCGCACATGTTTCAGGGATACGCCGTAGCGCGTACTCATTCCCTCCACCATCTCGCGCTGATCGCGGCTCATCTGCGTCGCCGCCCGCCCGCTGTTGCGCGCAACCAGGTCGGCAATGATCCCGTCGCGCACACCCGCCGCGGAATAGTAAAGAGAGGGCAACTTCAAATCCTGCAGCACACGGTTCAGCACCGCCGCTCCGGCAACAATAATTTCCGCCCGGCGCGGCCCAATCCCCACAACCTTGCGGCGTTCCGCTAAAGGCTTTTCGCTCAGGCCCGCATAGAGAGCCCGAAGCTGCGATGAGGAACAGCGAAGCTTATCCGCTATGTCACGCTTGGTGCGCGTTATTTGATTTACCGCCGCCACCACCGCCGCCGCCGTTGCGGACGTGGCAATCACGCGATCGATCTTGATATCTCCCACTCTCCGCAAAGTAGGCGCAAGCCGCTCGGCAACGTACTCCTCCAAACGATGCAGTTCCGTGGCTTTCGGCGGATCGGTCTTCAAAAACAATTCCGTCAGCCGGAGCGCTCCTAACTGCTTGGACGCAGCCAGCAGAATGCGCCCGCTTTGGCTCAGAATGATTTCAGCGCTGCCGCCGCCGATATCGATCATCAGCACACGCTGGCGCGAATGCGGCCAGCGACTCTGCACCCCCAGATGAATCAATCGCGCTTCTTCCTGGCCCGAAATGATTTCGACAGCCGTACCCGCCGCCGCTGAAATCCGGGTCAGAAACTCCCGTTGATTGCTGGCATCGCGCACCGCGCTGGTTGCGACGGCACGTATCGCGGTGGGCTCATACCTCCGGTAGGTTTGGGCCATTCCCTCCAAAGCTCCGGCCAGAAAATCCATCGCCTCCGCGCTGATGCGGCCCGTCCGGAAGACGCTTGCGCCCAGGCGCGTCACCTGGCGTTCGGAAACCAGAATCCGCGCGGGCGACAGTATGCCGGCTGGCGAGACCGTTACCTCTGCTACCTCTAAACGGACGGAATTGCTACCGATATCGATCGCGGCGTAACGAGGCATTCAGGAGGGCTGAAGTTATAATAGCCGCAGATTCCCGACATGCAGGTTTATCTTTTACGCCATGGTATTGCTGAAGACAAGAGCTCCTCCGGCAAGGACCGCGACCGCGAACTTACCGCCAAGGGCCGCGCGGAACTCAAAGCTGTTTTGCATGTAGCGGCCCGCGCCAAAGTGAAACCGGCGCTGATCCTGACCAGCCCCTACGTGCGGGCCCGTGACACTGCTGCCAAAGCACGGAAAATTCTGGGTGTCGAAGAAAACCTGATCGAAACCAACGCTCTGGTTCCCGATAGCCAGCCGCAAACGGTATGGGCGGAAATCTGCGATCACCGCAAAGAAGAATCGCTCATGCTGGTGGGCCACAACCCTTTGTTCGAACAATTGGTGGCCCATCTTTTGGGCACGCCTACCCTGCAGTTCCAGTTCGAAAAGGGCGCCATTGTCGCTCTTGAGATCAGTAACTTTCGTGGTGAACCGGACGGCGTTCTGCTTTGGGTTCTCACACCCGAATTGGCGTAGAACCCAACGCCGTCAGCTTGAGCTAGCCAGCTCTTCGTGTGCATGATATTGACATGAAGTCCGTCCGCATCCATTCCTTTGGCGACAACAGCGTCGTCCGCATTGAAGACATCGAAAAGCCCACTCCCGGTCCCGGTGAATTGCTGATCAAGGTCGCCGCCGCAGCGGTCAATCCGGTGGACGTCCAAATTCGCGAAGGCAAGCTTCAACAAATGCTGCATCATACGCTGCCCATTACTCTGGGGTGCGATGTTTCAGGTACGGTTGAATCCGGCGAAGGTTTCGCGCCGGGCAGCCCCGTTTATGCATATCTGAATCTGTTGCGCCTGGGTGCGTTCGCGGAATTTGCGATCGTCAAGAAAGAAGAGGCGTCTCTTGCGCCCGCCAGTCTTGATTTCATTCATGCCGCCGCGGTGCCGGTTGCGGTACTCACGGCTTGGCAAGGGCTCTTCGATACGGCCAATCTGGAATTCGGCCAGACAGTCTTAATTCACGCAGCCTCGGGCGGAGTCGGCAGCATGGCCGTGCAACTGGCGAAGTGGAAAGGCGCGCACGTGATCGCGACCGCCTCTGAAGGGAACCGCGAGTATGTGGGAGCGCTGGGCGCTGACGAGTTCATCGATTACAAAACGCAACGTTTTGAAGATGGGCTCTTCGGCGTGGACGTCGTTTTCGACACCATGGGCGGCGAGACACAGGAGCGGTCTTTCAGTGTTTTGAAACCAGGTGGTTTCTTAGTCTCGACCGTCTCGCCGCCCGACGCGGAGAAAGCGAAAGCCGCAGGCGTGCGCGCCACTATGATGGGCGTTAAGCCGGACGGCGCGCGCTTAGCGGAAGTGGCCAAAATGTTCGACGATAACCTGCTCAAAACTCTGGTGGAGAATAAGTTCCCCCTCGAAGACGCCGTGAAAGCGTTTGAGCTGAGCGCCAAAGGCCGCGTGCGCGGCAAGATCGTGCTGACCGTTAGCTAAACGAAAAGCGTCGAAATCTCAACGCTGGAACGTAACCCTTCCACAACCACGATCCCGGTTTCGGTCACGTGGTGCAGCTTCCGGTCCTGTTCCGGGTCGTAGCCAACCGTGGTGCCTTCCGGAATCCGCACATTCTTATCCAGAATCGCGCGGCGAATTTTCGCATGCCGCCCGATGTCGCAATTATCCAGAATGATGGAGTCTTCCACCACCGCACCCGTGTGAACTTTCACCCCTCGGGACAGCACGGAATTCTTGACCGTACCGCCGCTCAGGATGCAACCTCCGGAGACGATGGAATCTGTCGCCACGCCGCGCCGCCCCTCCGCATCGAAGGCGAACTTTGCCGGCGGATCGGGAAAGCCGCTGGTACGCAGCGGCCACTGGCGATTGTAAAGATTCAACGATGGCGCAACGGCCCTTAGATCCATGTTGGCTTCGTAAAACGCATCGATGGTGCCTACATCGCGCCAATACCCGGAATTCTCGGGCGGCTCACCGGGTATTTTGTTTTCCGCAAAATCGTACGCGTAGACCTCAGACCGTTTGACCATGGCGGGCAGAATGTCGCGGCCGAAATCGTGCGAACTCTTTTCATTGGCTGCGTCGTCATGCAATTCGCGCAGTAAAGCCCGCGTCGAAAAAACGTAATTGCCCATGGATGCATACACACGCTCCGGGTCGCCTGGAATATGCGGCGCATCTGCGCGCTTCTCGTGAAAATCCAGAATGCGTCCATTCGCTTCGGTTTCAATCACGCCGAATTCGGAAGCCATTTTGCGCTCCACGGGAATGGCCGCGACAGTGGCGGCTGCACTCTGCTTTTCATGGAACTCAATCATGCCGGTGATATTCATCCGGTAAATATGATCGGCACCGAAAATCGCCACCACATGCGGGTCCGCCTGCTCAATCAGATTAATATTCTGATAGATGGCGTCTGCCGTACCCTGATACCAGGTTTCGCCGACCGACCGCATCTGCGCGGGCACCGGAATAATAAACTGGTTCTTGAGTAAGCCCCCGAACTGCCAGCCTTCATTCAGATGTTGCAGCAGCGACTGGCTCCGGAATTGAGTCAACACATAAACCGAATTAATTCCGGAGTTGATGAAGTTACTCAGAACAAAATCGATAATCCGGTATTTCCCACCGAAAGGCACCGCGGGTTTAGCACGTTCCTTCGTCAGCGGGTACAACCGGGTACCCTTTCCACCAGCCAGCACGATTCCCAAAACGCGCAGTCTCATAAATTTGCTTTCTGATTGTGCACCATAAAAGCGAGAGACCGCAACGAAGCCAATTCCGGGATGATGTTGCTCAGCTTCGACGCCTCGTAACAAGTTGAGCTCACGATAGGCAGCGATTCGGTAATCCGCAGACCGTATTTAGTCACATGACCTTGCAGAGTCAGTCACTCCATTGTGACCAGGGGGCGCCGGATCTCTTCTTTCCAGCCTATAAACGGCACACGGCTTTAAGCTAGCTTATTTTCTACCCCTGGCCCCTATCGTGCATCGTTGTTGTACCGACTCAAGCAAAAATAGGAGCTGTATGAATACAACGAGCACATTTAGGATAATTACCCGCCGCTGTGGCGTACTGGTGTTAATTTCAGTGGCCGCTGTTCTGGCGTTTGCCGCCGAGCCGATGTCCATGATGAGTAAAGCCGAAGCGAAGGAACTCATCGGTAAAGCTAGCACTCCTCAGGATCATCAGCGCCTGGCGGACTATTTCAATCATAAAGCCGAGATGATGGAGACCGAGGCCGTCGAACACGACGAGCTAGCTAAAGAGTATACAAACAACCCAGGAGTTCATGCCATGAAACATCCAATGTCGGGAACCACTGCTGCCCATTGTAGATACTTTGCTCAAGCTGCAAGGAAAGCCGCAGTAGAGGATCGAGCGTTGGCTACCTTCCACGAACAGATGGCCAAAAGAGCCCAAAAATAAGGGTCTGGCCTCCTTATGGCGTTGTGAAAATCCGCGCCCCGGGTCTTGGTGAGTTAGCTCGTGCGCAACATATCTGCCACTTTCCGCGCCAAAACAGCCGGCGTGAAAGGTTTCGGAAGGTGTTGTGTTCCAGCCGGTATGGCAGATGTTGAGACCACCGCATTTTCCGTATAGCCGGAAATATAGAGCACACGCATTTGCGGGTTGCCGGGCACCAGCTTCGCCACCAGTTCCGGCCCACCCATCTTGGGCATAATTACATCGGTCACCAAAAGGTCCACTGAGATGCCCAGCTTCAAGCAAAGAGCGAATGCTTCTTCACCATTGGCTGCAGAATGTACCTGGTAGCCGCGCGCCTTCAAAACAGCCGCCGCGATACTCCGCACCTGTTCTTCATCTTCCACAATCAGAACCGTTCCCGACCCGTACTCCGGCGCGACCGCGCTGGTCTGCGCACATTCTTCCTGCTGGTTAAGTTTTGCTTTGATGGGCAGGTAAACCCGGAACGTGGTGCCCAAACCCGGTTCGCTATATACCCAGATGGTGCCATTGTTTTGTTTCACCACGCCATATACCGTGGCCAGGCCCAAGCCCGTGCCTTGCCCAATCGGCTTCGTGGTGAAAAACGGTTCAAAGATGCGTTCCTGCGTCTGTACGTCCATGCCGCAGCCGTTATCGGTCACCGCAATCATGGCGTATCCGCCTGGCTTGCATCCTGGATGCATCAGTGCGCGGGCTTGATCGAACTGCTCCGCGCGAATTTCAATGGTGATGGTGCCCCGGCCCGAGATTGCATCGCGGGCATTGATCACCAGGTTCAGAAGTACCTGCTCAAACTGAGTAGGGTCGGCGCAGACAAAAAGCGGGTCTGAGCTGGGAAGAATGGAAAGCTCCACGTCTTCACGAATCAACCTCCGCAGGATCGGTTCCACTTCCGCCACCGCCGCGCAGAGTTCCATCGTTTTCATCTTGAGCGGCTGCTGCCGGCTAAACGCCAGTAGCTGGTTGGTCAACTGTGCCGCGCGGTTTCCCGCTTTATGAATATTTTCGACGTCTTCCCGCATACCTGGAGGCAAGTCGGCGCGGTCTTTGATCATGGCGGAATAGCCGTTGATCACGGTCAGCAGGTTGTTAAAATCGTGCGCGATTCCACCTGCCAGGCGGCCTACGGCGTCCATCTTTTGCGATTGAACCAGTTGTTGCTCCAGCCGCTTCCATTCCGTAATATCTTCCGCAAATCCCACCATGCGGATCACTTCACCCCGATTTCCCAACACCGGGTAGGTCCGTGATCGCACCCAGCGGACTTCCCCGCCAAGCCGGATAATGCGGTAATCTTCCTGGAAACCGGTAGGGGATTGCGCCGCGTGAATCACCCGGTCACGATCATCTGGATGCAAGCTATCGTGCCAGGAATGCGGATCGCGATAGAGGCTTTCCACGGACCGGCCCCAAATTTTTTCGTACGCCGGGCTGCAATACAAAACCCGGCCCTCGGGCTCCCGTATGTAGAAAAAATCTTCCACATGCGTAGCCCAATCGTCAAAATGCGTCTGATTGGGACTGCTTATCTGCTTTGGTTCGATATCCGCTAACAAGCTAACCGGCATTTCTAGCTAACTTGTTCCCCGCTAATAGAAATTATCTCACTCTATTTCGGACATCGTTGTTGTTAATCGCACAAAGCTCCGCAACGGAACAGCAGTGGGCCCTTTGGCTAAGAAGGGCTTGTTTTCTTCATGATACGCGGTTCCAGCAATGTCCAAATGGATCCATGGAAGAGGGTCGGCAAACTCTTTTAAAAATAATGCCGCGGTAATTGCACCTCCGTAACGCCCTCCAATGTTATGAAAATCGGCAAAAGGGCTCTTAAGAAGTTCTTTATATTCGTCATCGAGCGGCATGCGCCACATCTTTTCGCCTTCCGCTGCCGTTGCGCTCATCCACTGGCCGCAGAATTTGTCGTTATTGCTGAAAGCGCCTGTATTCACGACGCCCAGAGCAACCACGCAGGCCCCGGTCAGTGTGGCGGCATCCACCAGATGTGTACAACCCAGGCGCTGCGCATAAGTCAGAGCATCGGCCAGAATCATGCGGCCCTCGGCATCTGTATTCAAAACCTCCACGGTCTTGCCCGAAAGTGTCCTGACAATATCGCCCGGGCGCTGCGAGCGGCTTCCCGGCATATTCTCCACCGTCGGCACAAGGGCGGTCACCGGAATTTTCGGCTTCAATTGCGCAATCGCCTGCATGGCACCGAGCACTGCGGTGGAGCCGCACATGTCGTACTTCATCTTGTCCATGTTCTCGGCGGGCTTGATCGAAATTCCCCCGGTATCGAAAGTAACGCCTTTTCCCACCAATCCCAGGTGGACGCTGTCTTTGGACGCGGTAAAGCCATCAGGCACATAGCGCAAAATGATAAAGCGCGGTGGCTCCGCGCTGCCCATTGAAACGCCCAGCAGCCCGCCCATGCCCAGTTCCCGCATACTGGGTTCGTCCAGAATCTCGCAGCTCAAGCCGTATTTCTGGGCCATTTCGCTCGCCCGTTCCGCCAGAACGGAAGGGGTCATCAGGTTCGGCGGCTCGTTCGCCAGTTCCCGCGCCCAGTTTTGAGCTTCACCCAGAATGCGGCCGCGCAACACGCCTTCTTCCACCCCTTCGCCGTCCCCCAGAACGGCAAATTCCTTCATGAGTTTCGAACCCGATTTATCGCTCTTCAGCCGGTCGCCTTCATAATTGCCCATCAGCGCGCCTTCTACGGCAGCGGCCGCAAAATCTGCCGAGCGAAACCCTTCGTCCAGCACCAGCGCGGCACCTGTAATCCCTTTCGCCTTCAAAAAGCGAACCGCTGTGCCTGCCAGTTTTCGCATGGCAGAGGGGGCAAACTGGTCCCGCTTGCCTCCGCCTGCCAGCAAAACACGTGCTGCCTTGTAGCCTTTGGGCCGGTGAATCAGCGTGCATTCCCCCGTTTTGCCAGTTACCTCCCCGGAAGCCGACCACTCTTCAAACCCGGGTAGCCCCGCATCACCCTCAAATACACAAATCACCAACGCCGGACCCGCATAGTCCACACCCGCCTGCTTTTCCCACCGGATTTCCATTTCGCTCCCTGGTTTTATTTGTTCCTTACTGCGTGCGCGCCTTGTGATTGCGAATTGCCGTGCGCGCTTCATCCTCGGCGGTTTTCGCCCGCTCCGTGGCGCGCTTGTCGTGCAGTTTCTTACCACGTCCCACGGCGAATTCGCATTTCACCTTGCCCTTTTTCAAATACACCTTTGTGGGCACCAGTGACAGGCCTTTCTCGCGCGTCATCCCGAGCAGCTTGTCAATTTCGCGCCGGTGCAGCAGCAGCTTCCGGCTCCGAACCGGCTGGTGGTTTTCACGGTTTCCATGCGAATATTCGCTGATGTGCGCATTCATCAGCCATGCTTCATTGCCGGAAACCGTGGCGTAGCTTTCCTTCAATTGCATTTTGCCGTCTTTGATACTCTTCACTTCAGTACCAGTGAGAACCAGGCCCGCTTCAAACTTTTCCAGTAGAAAATAGTTATGGCTGGCCTGGCGGTTCTCGCTCAAAATTTTGATGTCGGGATATTTCTCGGCCAAAGTATTTAGAGTGAAGCGATTTCGGTAAACAACGGAACCGCTTTGCGCGTCAGCTAATTAGATGATAGTCCAGCAGCACCGCCACCGATCCGCCCTCACGATATCACATGCGTCCTTCTAGCTCCCTGTCCATGCGGCCGGTTTCCGCCGTCATTTCGATTGCCGTCCTGCTGCTCTCCCTGCTTCCCGTCCAGGCCCGCACGCGCAAGGGTGACAAGATGCTGGCTCAGGGCCGCGCCGCCGAACAGCGTGGCGAACTCGATAAAGCTCTCGAATTTGAAGAAGACGCGCTCAGCGAAGATCCGTCCGACCCGTTGTACCAGCTTGAAATCCGGCGTGTCCGCTTCAACGCCGCTGCCAAGCACATCAAAACTGGTCAGAAAATCCGCACCGAAGGCAATCTGACGGAAGCGCTGCTGGAATTCAACCGCGCCTACGCAATCGACCCCGCCTCGCCCGCCGCGCAACAGGAAATCCGCCGCACCAAGGCTATGATTGATCGCGAAAAGAAGCGCGATACGCAGCCTGTTGACCCAAATGCGCCCCCACCGGACGCTGAAGACCGCGGCCTCACTCCCATTCAGGCCGCGCGCAAAGCAACGGCACAACGCATCGATTCTCTGCAGGGCGTTCCTGAACTCAAGCCGCTTAATCTGCAGCCCATCAATCTGAAGATGAATAACCAGAAACCGCGCGTGCTGTTTGAGACCGTCGGCAAGCTGGCCGGTATCAACGTTCTTTTCGATCCTGATTACGAGGCGCAGAACACCGTCCGCACGCAATCCATAGAGCTGCAGAATTCCACGCTGGAACAATCGCTCGATTACCTATCGCTCCTGACAAAATCTTTTTGGAAGCCCCTCTCCGGCAATGCCATTTTCGTCACGCTCGATAACACCACCAAGCGGCGTGAATTGGAAGACCAAGTCGTGAAGGTGTTTTACCTGAACAACATCGTCAACACCACGGAACTGCAGGAAGTGATCACCACGCTGCGCACTGTAACCGACATTCAAAAGATTTACAACTACACTACGCAGAACGCGCTCATCATCCGCTGCGAAGCGGACCGCATGCTGCTCGCGGAGAAAATTATTGCTGATCTCGATAAGCCTAGGTCCGAAGTGGTTGTTGATGTGATCGTGATGGAAGTCCGCAAAGACCGCCTTCGCAATCTCGGCGCGCAGATCGCTAATGGCGGTTTAAACGTGAGTGCTGTCTTTAACCCGCGTTCCGGTTTGGGAAGCACCTCTACCACCACCCCGGCAACCGGCACCGGTGGCACCACTCCGGCCGCAGCCACCACAAGTTCCGGCATCAGCCTGAACAATCTCCACCGGATTTCCTCCCAGGATTATTCCATCACCGGCATCCCCGGCGGATTCATCGAAGCGCTGCTCAGCGATACGGGCACTAAAGTTGTCCAATCTCCGCAGTTGCGCGCGATCGATAACATAAAGGCCAGCCTGCATATCGGTGACAAAGTCCCCACCGCCTCTGGCAGTTTCGGTTCCGGCATCGGTGGCGTGGGCGTGGGCGTCAGCCCTCTGGTGCAGACTCAGTTCACCTATATTGAAACCGGCGTCAACATGGACATGATGCCCCGCGTTCACGATGCCAATCAGGTAACCCTGCACATTGAAATCGATATTTCGCAGGTTACCGGTTACCGCGATGTTGGCGGCATCCAACAGCCCATTATCAGCCAGCGAAAAATCGCGCAGGATATTCGCACCGAAGATGGTGAAATCAATCTGCTGGGCGGCTTGATGCAGGAACAGGATTCGAAAGTGGTGCAAGGCTTGCCGGGGATCTCTCAAATTCCGCTGATCCGGCGCTTATTCTCGAATGAAAAAACCGAAAAATCGCAGACTGAATTGCTGATTACTTTAATCCCGCATATTGTGCGTTCGCCCGAAGTGACCGAAGCGAATCTGCGCGGAGTGGCTAGCGGCAACGCGGTCAATGTCCGCATGCTGCGCGGCGGCCCTCCCGTTGTGCCGGTGCCCACTGCTCCGGCGGCTGCCGCTCCCGTACCCGTTCCAAACCCGGCTCCGCCAACCGCTCCCGCTGTTCCGCCTCCCGCCGCCGCGGTGGTTCTCTCCTTCCTGCCAGCACAGCTCGAAACCCCACTCAGCGGAGCCGCGACAGTTACGCTGCGTGTCGCCAACATTACTGACCTGAGCGCCATTAACGCGCAGTTGAAATTCGATCCGAAAATCCTGCGCATCAATAACATCGTTGCCGGCGATCTTATCCAGCAGACCGGGCCTCCGCTAAGCCCTTCGAAAAACATCCTCAACGATGTGGGTGAAGCTCTTATCTCGGTCGCGCGCGATCCCAAAGGGCCCGGCGTCTCAGGTACCGGCGGCCTGGTCACCATCACCTTCCAGGCAATCGGCCGCGGTTCCACCACCGTCACCTTGCCCCAGTTGATGCTCAAGAACTCGCCCGGCCAGCAGGTCGCCACCAACACGCCGGTTTTAACCGTCACAGTGAAATAGAGCCGCACCTGCATGAAGAAGCGCAACTCACAGCGAAGCGGTTTAACTCTGATCGAATTGATCGTGGCGTTCACGCTCATGCTGGTGCTTTCCACCATGGCTGTGCCGCTTGCGCGCGCCCGTGTCCACCGCAATCGTGAGCGCGAACTGCGCCTCGCCCTTGATGAAATCCGCAAAGGCATCGACAAGTATAAAGATAAGTGCGATGCCGGCCAGCTCGGCATTCAGAAGCAGGACGCGCAGTGTTACCCCGAAACCCTGGACGCCATGGTGGAAGGCGTCAAAGGCTCCGGCCCGAATGCGGATGTGAAGCTCAAGTTCCTGCGCCGTATTCCCATTGACCCGCTAACCAAGAAGCGCGAGTGGGGCGTCCGCAGCATGCAGGATGATCCCAAAGGGCAGGGCGGGGGAGGCCAGAACGTGTTCGATATCTTTACGAAATCCAGCGAAAAAGCAGGCGATGGGACGCCTTATTCCGAATGGTAGCCAGTAAACAGTTTCGCCGCGGTTTCACGCTGGTCGAACTCATGATCGTGATGGCCATTGTGGTGATCCTGATCGGCGTGGCTATTCCTTATTACCAGAAGTCCATCATCCGCGCGAAGGAGAGTGTGTTGCGAAGTAACCTCACCACCCTGCGCGCTGTGATTGATGAATACAGTTTCGATAAACAGAAAGCCCCTCAGTCGCTTCAGGACCTTGTCTCCGATGGTTACCTGCGCGATATTCCGCGCGATCCCATCATGAACGCGAACAATTCCTGGAAGGTGATACAAGAAGATGGCGGCCAGGCTGTTAACTCCACGGAGCCGGGTATTTTCGATGTGCGCAGCGGATCGGATAAAATAGGGCTCGATGGCACTTCTTACTCGGAATGGTAAAAGACTTACCGGTCTGAAACTCTCATTCCTCTCCTGCTTCTTATTTCTTTGCGCCAGCAGTCTTTCCGCCCAGACACCTCTTCTGTGCTCCACTTCAGCAACTAACCAGGACGTTCGCGCGGAAGGCTTAACCGAAGCCGTCGGCAGCATTCTTCTGAACTGCAGTGGCGGCACGCCGGGGCAGGTAGTCTCAACGAATCTGACAGCCACCTTCCCCACCGCCGTTACCAACCGCATCAACTCAGCCGGAAATCCGGATACACAGCTCACGGTGGATAACGGTTCCGGGCCTGTAACCGCAGGCTCCCCCGCTATTTTGCTTTCCCCCAACACGCTTGCCTTTAACGGTGTAACCGCCACAGTGCCGGCTTCCCGCGCGCTGGTCTTCCGGCTCACCAATGTCCGCCTTGCTATCAATCTTTTGCCCAGCGGCTCTCCCGTCACGGCGTCTTTCTCGTCGACTTCGTTATCCGTCACCAATTCAACGGCCGTTGTCGCTACTCCCCGCCCGGCGCTCCTGTCGAACGGTTCGAACGCGGGCATCACTTGTAGCGGTTCGCCGCTGCCCGCCACGCTCGATCTGCCCAGTCTTTTCGCAGCCGGCACGCGCTTCAGTTCGCTCCGCGTCACGGAAGGTTTCGGCAATGCGTTCGTTCCGAAAGATGTTCTGTCTGATTCCGGCACCCGCATCGTGGTGAACTATTCCAATTTCCCTGCAGGCGCGCGCATTTTCCTTCCCGATTACGTCGCCGGTAACAGTGCCACGCAGCCCACCGCCGCCGGAGACCTGGGCGGTGCCGGAACGCCCACCGGAGGCGTCTATTCTCCCACCGCAGGCGGCACGCTGCTGCTGGCGCGGGTCATCGGTCACGATGCGAACGGTGCCGGGGGCGCACCCCTCGCCACTAAAGCTGCCTTCACTGGCCCCACCGCACTCAAAACCGTCACCGAAGTGGCGCTTGCCGCGGGCGCGGGCGTGGCTGTTTACGAAGTGATCGATTCGAACGACAGCACCCAGGAAATCGCCCAGTTTCCCACTTTTATCGGGCTTTCCACCACGAACGGCGCCACCATAGCCAACGCGGCGCTCACTCATGGCCCGGTCTCAACGGTCGCAACCGGCACTACCAACGATCCCGTACCGCGCTTCCGGCGTACCGTTCCCGCAAGCGATTGCCAGTTCGTGGGCGATTGCAACGCCGCCTATTTTCCGCTCCTCTCCGTCTTCGGCCCGGCTGCCATCAATTTCCGTTCTCCCCTGAACGGTCTGCAGGATACCGAATTCTTCTACATCAACAACCAGAACCCGGGTACCCTATTAACCTTCAGCGCGTCCATCACGTATCAGAGCGGAAGCGGATTCGCTTTCATCCCGCCCAGCGAAGTTCAGGGTAATGGGAACGCCACCATTCGAGTTATCCTCAGCGCCGCGGGGCT
>JAYTGM010000092.1:0-7243 GCA_043733425.1 Terriglobia bacterium | reverse complement strand
TGGCGTTTTTCGGAAAGAACCGCTCCACTCCGGCAACATATTCGGCGCCGGCCACCGCGAATGCCAGCAGATTCAACACCGCCAGTGTCATGGCAAGCCGGTTTATCTGTTGTGCAGTCAGGCGCGCGCCAAGCAGAAGAAACGGGAGCAGAAAAATGCTTCCGCGCAACCCGACAAGCTGCACCAACACATCCTGAATGGGAAGGAAGACCAGCACCACCGGCCAAGCGATTAAGACTGCGGTCCAAATTTGAATCGTTCGTGTGCGCAGGCGTTCCCCTGCTTCCTGCTTGCGAAAAAGCTGAGTCAGATAAAGCGCCAGCACCGCGGCATCGAAGATAAAGTGCGAAGCAGGATCTGGAAAATTCGCGCGAACGATGCCATAAAAATAGCCCACCGCAAGCACGGCTGAAATTCCAGTGGTCAAACTGCGCCGGCCCGCCAGTAACGCCAGCAGAAACGCGGCAGCACAACAGAGGATCCCGATCATTTCGCCTGAGCCTCAAGTCTAACTGTCCCGAGCAGTTTAGCGAGAGCCGGTATCTGCCTTTCCGGACTGCACAGCGCCGCCGCGCGCGCAGGACCCGCCGCGCCTAGGCGGTTGCGTAGCGCTCCATCGGTCAGCAGCAGTTTCAAAGCACGCGCCAGCGAGTCTGCGTCTCCGGGTTCTGTCAGAATGCCGCAGGAGGAATCGAGGATCTCGGGCGCCGCCCCAATCGCGGTGGTTACCACGGGCACTCCCGCCGCCAGCGCCTCAATAAACACGATCCCGAAAGGTTCCGGTCCGGAATTGGGCTGGCAAAAAATCTGAGCTTGGGCAAGCTGCTGGTTAATGTCATCGCGTTGCCCCATGAATTCCACCCGCCGCCCAATCCCCAGAGCATAGGCCCGCTTTTCGAGCTTCAAAAAGTACTTCGCTTCGGAAGCGGTTTGAGCGCCGCCGATCATCCGGCAGTGCCAATCAGGTTCGTTTTTCAATTTTGCCAGAGCGTCCAGATGCAGTAGGTGCCCTTTCCAGGGCTCCATCCGGCTAACCTGCAGAATGATACCGGCTTCTTCCGCTTTCGTTTCCGAGGTAAATGTGACGGGGTAATACAAGACTTCCGTTCGCGTGTTTGGGAAAAGTAACCCTGCCGTTTTTGCGGTGGCGTGGCTGTTCGCAATGGTCAGTGCCGGCTTGGTGAGCTTCGCCAGGCGTTCGGTCCAGTGCCTGCCTGTCGCGAAGCCGTGCATCCAGAACACCGTTGGCACCCCCATATCGTGAAGCACGGGAGCGAACATGGTGTGCGCCCAGGGCAGGTGGCAAATGGCCACGTCCATCTTCTCCTGCCGCAATAGAGTCGCGAGCGCCTTCCGTGCGCGAAGCACCGTCAATGGACGGCTGGCGCGTGCTTCGCCCAGGTAATCCACAGGTGAACCAGCCATGCGCAATTCGTGGTTCAACTGTTCGCGAAAGCAAACGGCAAAGTGAGGGTGCATGTCCGGCGCATGTCCCCGCTCGCGCGCCAGCGTCACCAAGGCGCGCTCCACGCCGCCCCACATTGCACCCGCGCTGATATGAAGCACTCTCAAGCAATTGCCTCATATAGTTCGATAAATTCCCGAGCCATGCGTTCCGGCTGAAACCGTTGTTCCGCGGTGGCGCGCGCCGCGGTTCCTAAGCGCGCTCGCAATGCAGGGTCCCGCGCCAGTACTTCCATCGCGCGCGCTAAGGCAGCGGTATCGCCGCTAGCAAAAACGAATCCATTTACGCCGTGGGTGATCAGACTGTCCGAACTGGTGACCACGGCCCGGGCGGCGGCCATCCCTTCCGCAATAGCCAGCCCGAATGGCTCTGGTTCCGTGGAGGCGTGTACCACTATGTCCAGGCTCCGCACAAACGGCGCGGGGTCGGCCAGAAAACCGGTGAACTCAATTCTTTGTTGAAGCCGCAGGTCCGCTACTTTCTCGCGCAGTTCACATTCCGAGTACTGGCTCGACGACCGGCTATACACCTCGCCACCTACAATAAAAGCTCGCCAGGGAAAGTCTCTCGAAAGCTTGGCTAACGCATTGAGAAACACTTCATGTCCTTTCCATCGTGCGAAGGTTGCCACCAGGCCAATCCGAATTTCGCGTTCCGGCGTAAGCGAAGCGTCGAAACCGCGGTCTAGAGCGATCGAGTTCCAGATGGTGCGCACTTTGCCGGGGACCAGAACTACTTGCCGCAGATCGGTGCTAACCGACTCGGAAATTGCCACTATGGCTACGGGACGCCGTGAAAGACTGCGAAGCAGAGTTTTCATCGCGGTGCGAGTCGAAACGAAATCGTGAACGTGCCAAATCAGGCGCGCCGTGGCCGGGCAGGCAAGGCTCCCCATCACGTGCATTTTGAAACCGTTGGTCTGAACCACTCTTGGAGCCATCCCCTGCAATCTACGCTGCAGAGTAGCGCGATAGCGGAGGATGGCGGGCATGGCCAGCGCAAGCTGGCGCACCAAGCCAAGCTTGCCGGTAACGCCCCAATCTCCTAAAGCTTTCAAAACACCGGTCATAGGTAGGCATTCCGCGTGGCAACCCAACGCGTGAACCGCGTCCAATAGTGGACCCGTGTCTCCGGCAATCACGCTAAGACGCCATTCGGGACGCAACCGTCGCAGTTCATTAAGCAAGGTCAGAAGCACTCGTTCCGCTCCCCCCAGGCTTCCCGTCACGTTCAGAAAAACGATATGCAAGGGCGGCGGGCCCACAGCTTAAGCGATGCGGCGGGTGCCGTAATGCTTCTGGTACGCCCCGTATGTGCCATGGTACGTGTAGCGGTCGCTAATCTCCCGCGTGACTCCATTCAGAACTACTCCAGACACGTGCGCCCGCAGACGTTTGAGCGTGCTCAGCATGACTGCGATGGAATTGCGGTTCGTCTGGCCCACGCGCGCAACAATCACGACACGGTCCACCACGGCCGCGATCTGTAATGGTTCAGAGAAGCCCAGCATGGGAGGCGCATCGATCACCACCAGATCGTATTGATCGCGTGCGTCACGAATAATGCCGGGGACAACCCGTTCCACCAGCGCGGCCGCGGAAGCCGACGCTTCGCCCGCCGGTAGTATATCCAGCCCGGGGAATTGCTGCAGTTGCACCAGCGCGCTCTGCCAGGCACCGCCATTCGCGATGATGCCCGCAAGCCCTGAGTTCGGCGTATACCCCAGCATCTGTTGCGTGCCCGGGCGGCGCAGGTCGGCATCGATGAGCAGCGTTCGCTTGCCTTGCATTGCATGTGCCAGCGCCAGGTGGACCGCGGTTGTGGTCTTGCCTTCGTCGGGGGCAGCGCTGGTGAAGAGCAGCGAACGGGGTTGTTCGCCCGAACCGGAAAGCAGGATGGAATTCCGCAGGCTCCGCAACGCCTCTTCAAATTCGCTCACGCTGCCGGATTTTGAAGAGCCGGAGAAGGGAACCCCAGTTCCCGCGTGCTTACCTTGCCAGTCACGCACCAGCGGCAACATGCCGATCACTTCGGTATGAAGCAACCGTGCAATCACGTTCGGATCATGCACCGTTGTATCCATGACGTCCGTGAGAATCGCGGCACCGATACTGAAGAACAAACTCAAAAGCAGAGCTACCAGGACGTTATTTCTTAGATTGGGCGACACTGCGGTGTAAGCAGGCTGCGCGGGGTCGGCAACGCGGATGGAATTGTTATCGAACCCGGCGTTGATTCCGGCTTCTTTTATCCGCTGCATCAATTCTTCGTAAAGCCTGCGGTCGCTCTCCGCTTCGCGCTGCTTGCTCTGGTACTGCGAGGTCCGCATGGATTGCGAATCTACCTGATCTTTCAGATCGTCCACAGAGCGCTTCAACATGCGTTCACGCCCAAGCGCTTCATCGTACTCGCTCTGCACGCGCTTCAATGTGTTTGTGTTGCTGTTGCCTAAAGCCTGCTTGAGCAGGGACACTTCCGTCTGAGCGCGAATGTACTCGGGATGCCGTTTGCCATAGACCGCCTGGATTTGCGTAAACTTCTGCTGCGCCTCTTCCAGCTTGTCTGCCAGCTTTCTGGTGTTCTCGCCCTGCGCGGAGGTTTGTGCTGCTTCAAGAGAACCCGCGCGGACCGCGTTGAATGCCGCTTCCCGTTTCACGCGCTCATTCTGCGCGTTCATATACTCCGTGTTTGTCTGCAACAGGCGGCTGGTGAGAACGTTAGTCTTCTCTTCCGGATTGACAAAATTCAACTGCTGCCCGTAGTTCACAACGGCCGCATTGGAGCTATCCATCTTGGCGCGCAGTTCTTCAATCTGTTTGCCCATGAATCGCGAGATCCCACTGGTGGAATTCGCCCTCATCTCATAGTTGTGGCGGATATAGCTTTCAGCAACTGCGTTCGCAACGGCTGCTGATGTCTCAGGGTTTGAAGACCGGTACGTGACCAGAATGATGTACGTGCCGGGCACGTGCGCCACCTTCAACCTGGGAATGGTCACGGCCCCTTTCGATTGCGGCGAGCTTGAAGTATCGGTGGTCACGCGGTCGCCGGAAAGGTGAAATTGCACGGCCACGGGACGGAGCACGGATGCGGATTCGATGAGCCGCACCTGCGTAGCAATGAACTGCTCTGAATCGCCCGCTGCTGCCTGCTGCGATGCCTGGCCGACAACGCCCGTCGGCGAATATCGATCGATATCGATCGAAGCGGTGGATTCGTAAACGGGTGTGATGCGCTTCGAAACGAAATAGGCCAGAGCGGTGGCGGCCAAAACAAAAAGCGCGATCTTCCAGGCTTGATGCCAGATCACCCATAGGTAATGAGAGAACAGCTCAGAGACAGGTTCGTCTTCAGCGGGCGGCGCCGTAAATTGCTCCCGGGCGATGAGGGCGGGCGATTCAGATTGCTGTGTGGGGTCTGAGGACATCTTTGTTGATCTAAATCAATTTATCGAAGTGCAACGGATTTCGCTGTAGAGGTACCGCGCGAATTGGAAGCGGTTACGGAAACGGTCTGCAGTGCGTTCGGGTCGCCGTTGATTGTGAGTGTTAACGTCAGCGTGAACTGGCTGCCGAACACGCGGGAACCCGGGTCGGAATAAAAGTTGGTAAAGGCGCTTGCGACATCGACGGTTTGCTGGGTGGTCTGCAAGTTAGTACCCGTCATCCCGGTGAACTGTAAAGCTAGTTGGGTAACGGACCGCGCTGTGGAATAGCCGCTGATCAGGAGCTGGACGGAGTTGCCGCTCTGCCCCCCTAGCCGGACCGAAGTGAGTTGCGGTGGGCCTGAGGGAATGATGGTGGAAACGGAAGGCGCGGTAACGGGCGTAAGATCCACAAGGCCCACGGTGAAGGTGGTGGAGAGCACCACCCGGCCTGACACCGTGCCGGTTTGAAAGGGTGCGGACCGGCCAAGCTGATCGAACACGGCTTGGGTGGTATTGGCGGGAATGGTGAAGTTTACGGTGCGGGTGCCGTTTGCAAATTGAATGGCCGGATCGTCTGAGAACGAATCGGAAAGGAAGGCGAGACTGAGCACGCCTCTCAGATCCGCCGGATAAGGCGAGGCGAGTTGCACCGTGGTGGCTGGCTGCTGCAGAGGATCGGTCTGCGCGCTTACGCCGGAGATGGTAACGGCGGGTAATGCCGCCGGAGGATCGCCTGCTCCCACCAAGGTGAAAATCTGATCGTTGATGGCGAGAGCGGCCGTGACGGCCCCGGTGGTGACCGGCGCGAAACGAACCTCAAATCTTTGCGACGCGCCGGGAGCGAGTGCCACCGGCAGAACGCCCACCGTGGGAGTTGTGAAGACCGGTCCGGCCGCGCTGAAAGAGCTCACCGTTACGGGCAGATTTCCGGTATTCGTGACTGTAATAAAAATGGAACGTCGCGCGCCCACCGCTGTATTCGGTATCGCGATTGTGCCCCTATTCGGAAGGGCAAGGGGACCGGTTCCCACATCCGCGGTAACAGTTAATACCCCACCCAGACCGTTTCCGGAAAGCAGGAAAACGTCGTTGCCAATCTGAAGTCTTCCCGTGGATGGCCCCGGCTTGGACGGCATGTAAACGATATCGAAAAACGCCGTACTGCTCTGGCCGGAGGTGCCTGCGGTTCCCCCCAGAGTTTTCGGAAGAGCCGGCACATTCGCAAGCTGAAAATCGAGTCCGGTCAGGTTGATGTTCGGAAGCGTGCCATCCGCATTACCGCTGTTGGTCACTTGTACCGTAACCGTGCTCTTCGAAGCGCCATCGGCGGCTGTGTCAGGAAGGGCGATCGTGGCACCCGAAGGCAAAGGTTTCGTGGTGGTTCCGGAAACTGTTTGATAGGTGAAAGAAGCTGCCGTTCCTTGCCCATCGAGCGTGTAAGTGGAGCGTTGACCGCCGACGCTTACGGTGAGCGCACCCGGATAGCGCTTGGCTGCTACAGGGCTGAATGTGATGGTAAAGCGAAACTCGTTGCCACCCGCTAACGGTGCTGGAACCAGGCTCAAATTCCCCAGCTTGTAGCCGTCTCCGCTTAGCGATACGCTGTCCACCGTAGCGGGCCCGGTGCCGGTGTTAGCGACGATGAAAGTGGCTTGCGCGGTACCGTTAACCGGGGTGCCCGGGAAGGCAATGGTATCGCCAGACTGAATCACGGTCTGGTTGTTGGTGGAAGATAGCGTGTAGCTGGTTACCACCCTTGGCGAGATAGCGCGGCCGAACAAAGAGAACGAATAATCGAACGATAGACCGGAGAAACTGGTCAGGGTAAACTGTACCGTACCGTTTGCGAAATCGCCCGCGGTGGGCGTGAAGTTGATGGTGATTGTGCCGAAGCCGTTACCCATGGCCGGCACTGTTCCGCTTTGCTGAGCCAGTGAAAAGCCGACCCCCCGCACAATCGGGTCTTTGATGGTGTATTCGTTTTTCGAAGATGAACTGGTTTGAATTTGAAATATGACGGTGCTGGTCTTGCCAATCACGGTGTCAGGGAAAATCACTGTCCCGAGGGGTGCCAAGGGGTTCACCGTGGGCGTGTTCGAAACGCGGTAGGAAAATTGGAGGCTGTTCGGAAGATCATCGGCCGCGGCGGCGCCGGAGAAGCAAAACAGGGCGAGTAAGGCAGTGAATAGTTTCGTCACGGTTCTAATTGGCGGGGACGAAATATGTCCGCATGGCCTCTGTTGCGAAAAGTGTGAAGGGAAGCGCGCTCAAATCATTCAGAAGCAAGAGCGATCTGTCTGTTAATGGGCGAAGCTGAGAAGGAATCACGTCGAGTGAAATTGTCTTGACCG
>JAYTGM010000091.1:0-2588 GCA_043733425.1 Terriglobia bacterium | reverse complement strand
CAAGCCCCGTGAACACATCGTCCAACTGATGACCAGCCAACGGAAACGGGTCGGGCAGATCCATCTTCTTGGTCTCTCCGGTCGGCACAAGAAGTTTCGACAGAACCACATGCTCCCGCGCCGGCAGATGCGCTTTCCATTGATCCCGGGGCGCGTCGTCCAATTGGAAGTAAGGGTGAAATCCAATCGAGACCGGCATCGGCTCAGCCGACAAATTCGTCAGAACTGTCTCCACTTCCAGGTCCCCATCGCGCAGCCGGTAGGTCATCTCGATGGTGTGAGCGAACGGGAATTGCGCCATCAACTCGGGATGCTTCCAGAACTCAAGCCGGCTGGTAACATGCGCGCTTGTTGAGCTTTCCTCAACTCCCACAACCTTCCACAAGGAACTGAAGGACAGCAACCCGTGAATCGGCAAGCCATTCCCATCAGTTTTTACGTTGCCTAAATCTTTGTTAAAGCTAAACTTTTTGCCGTTGGCATAAAAACCCATCTCATCCAAACGATTTGCCCATGGACCCAGAAAAGGAATTCCGCATAGTCCGGGATGATCGCGGAACTCGGCAAGCGATTTGTAAGGGAAATACAGAATCGGCTTGCCATTCACCTTCATGTCGTAGGCGATGTTGCCAATCGAAGGCACAACGGAGACTTCCGTGTGGTGTACGTTGTCGATAAGACGGACCACTTCTATTCCGTCAACTTTTACGCGTTGAACGGAGTACTGCGCTGCACTTGCGTTAGCCATAGAAATCAGTAGGACAGAAAAGAAAAGAGAAATTACTCTTTGGCGGCGGGATCGATCAGGTCGAGACGTGTCTCCGCCTGGCAACACATGCAAGGTCCGGGGCTGTAGGTTCTGATGGAGCATACGTCGCAATAGTATGTCACGCGCCGCGCCCGCGTGCCCTCAAACACCACCAGAGACCGCGTTTCAATGGGATTGATTTCGAAGCGTCCGGGCCCGGCAAGGCGCCCCGTCGCCTCAAAAGTTCTGCCGCCCAGTCTGGCGTCCCGCAGGATTTTGCCGGTCGGTTCGTCGCCGGATACAGCAGTCGCGCGGCCGTCAGGCATTTGAAAAGCTGGCTGGCTGCCTGTCTGGATCAGGCGGCCGCGAAGCAGTTCGCTTCCCGCTGTCTGGCCGAAACAGAACCGCGCTCCCCAAGCCGCGAAAAGTATGGTCCGGCGCGCAATCATTCTTCTATTTTACGCCCATCCGCCAGCTTGCTCTACAATAGCCGAAGTGCCAAACGAAGCAGCCCTCCAACTTGCAGTCTCGCGCTTGAATCAGGTTCGCCAGGAAATCGCCAAAGTCATCGTAGGGCAGGATGACGTTGTCGAAGGCGTGCTGATTTGCCTGATTGCTTCGGGGCACGTTTTGTTGGAAGGTGTTCCCGGTCTTGGCAAGACAACGCTGCTTCGTACGCTCGCCCGCGCTCTGCAGCTCAAGTATTCGCGCATCCAATTCACGCCAGACCTGATGCCGGCCGATATCGTCGGCAGCATCATTATGGAAAGCGACGCGTCGGGCGCGAAGGCCTTGCGTTTCCAGCCCGGCCCCATCTTCGCGAATTTAGTGCTGGCCGACGAAATCAACCGCGCCACCCCGAAGACGCAATCCGCGCTGCTGGAAGCCATGCAGGAGCGTACCGTCACAAGCGGCACCACCACTCACCAACTGGAAGCGCCCTTCCTGGTAATGGCCACTCAGAACCCCATCGAAATGGAGGGAACGTACCCACTTCCGGAAGCGCAGCTCGATCGTTTTCTGATGAAGATCCTGGTCACGTATCCTTCGCGTGCCGACCTCACGAAAATTGTCGAGCGCACCATCTCCCGCGAAGAGGTTCACATCACGCCCGCGCTTGATGCGGTATCCATCCTTGAAGTCCGCGCGGTTTGCCGGGAGGTTCTGGTTGCCCCCCACGTGCAGGATTATGCGATTGACCTGATTATGGCAACCCAGCCCGATAACAAAGATGCACCCGAACTCTCGCGCAAATACATCCGCTATGGAAGCAGCCCGCGCGGTGCTCAAGCACTGGTGGAGTGCGGCCGCGTCTTAGCTCTTATGCGCGGGCGCTTCCACCTGAGCACCGAAGATATCCGGGCTGTTGCCACTGGCGTCCTGCGCCATCGCATCATTCTGAATTTCGATGCTCATGCCGATGGCCAATCAGCCGATACCGTGCTTGCCACCGTTCTGCGCACTGTTGCCGCGCGCGCGACCGCCTAGTTCAACCGCTGTAGCACTATTTCACAACCCACGGGAAATCCGTCACGCGTAGTTTAGCCGCCCCGTAGGGAATCAGCCGCACCGTCTCCACTGGTCGTTTACTCTCGACAGGGCTCACCGGAAGCGTTCCCGCAGAATCGCTCTCCAATACCCATTCCGGCAGCCGGCGCGCCTTTGTTTCCAGAATCACCGGAGCACCCTCGAAGGAAAACGGCTGCTTCGGCACGGGCACTTCTTTCACGCTGAACTGCGGTTCCGGCAGTTTCCAATCCAGCAGCAGCGCGTAGTTCCAAGGCGTGGTGGGAAACACTTCCCAATCGGATGCCAGTCCGGTCTGTTTCAGCTTGTGCCA
>JAYTGM010000090.1:0-2592 GCA_043733425.1 Terriglobia bacterium | reverse complement strand
GCCAAGGCAACGGCGAAGTGGATATCACGGCGCTTGAAACCTCACTCAATGGAACCTTCCAGTTCATTGTCCGCAAGGACATGCACCTGAAGTGGCCCCGGGCGGAGACGCCCACCCACTACATCACCATGGGCTTCCATGAAGATCTGACCGAAGCGACCACGCTTGCCACGCGTGACATGATTGATTTCCTGGTCACCGAAAAGCACCTCAGCCGCGATGACGCTTACATGCTCACCAGCGTTGCCGCCGACCTTAGCATCAGCCAGTTAGTCGATACCAAGAAGGGAGTTCACGCATCTATCCCGAAAAACATCTTCGTTGCAGCGGTACCATGAACAATACAAACGAATCTTAAATGTCCGTGAAAGACGAATCGCCACTGGGCGTCAACAGTTGGCTGGAAGACGAACTGCGTCAGCAGTTCCAACATGATCGCAGCTCAGTCGACGCGAGCTGGAAATCCCTCTTCGAACAGAATGGCACCAACGGCGTCACCGCGAAAAACGGCACCGCCGCGACGGCTACGACGGCTACTCTCAAGCCGCCTGCCGCACCGGTCCCGCTGGCTTCCGGCGAAGAACTCATGCCCCTGCGCGGGGCCGCTGCCCGTATTGCGGAGAACATGGTCGCCAGCCTCACGGTGCCCATCGCCACCTCGCAGCGCACCATCCCTGTAAAGGTTATCGATGAAAATCGCCGGTTAATCAATCACTACCGTGCGCTTACTGGCAAGAGTAAGGTCAGCTTCACGCACCTCATCGGCTGGGCGCTAGTTCAAGCCGCTCAAGCCAACCCGGCCATCAACCACGCCTTCACCGATGCATCGGGCGGCCCCACGCGCATCCTGCGTCACGAAATCAATCTTGGCCTCGCCATTGATGTCGCTGGCAAAAATGGTGCGCGCAGCCTTATGGTTCCGAACATCAAGAATGGCGGTTCCCTCAGCTTTACCGGCTTCCTGAAAGCTTTTGACGATCTGGTTTCGCGCGCCCGCATCAACAAACTTGGGCCCGCGGATTTCGCCGGCACCACGCTCTCGCTCACCAATCCAGGCACCGTCGGCACCATGGCTTCCATCCCGCGCCTCATGCCCGGCCAAGGCGCCATCATTGCGGTAGGCGCGATGGATTTCGCTCCCGGCTTCCGTGGGGTGGCTCCTGAAACTCAAGCCGCGCTCGGCATTAGCAAGGTGATGACCGTGACCTGCACTTACGATCACCGGATTATCCAGGGCGCTGAATCCGGTACCTTCCTCGCCAGCCTGCAAGCGCTGCTCGATGGCGATAAGAATTTCTACACCGACATCTTCCACGCTCTTCACATTCCCTATCAGCCTGTGAAGTGGGAGACCGATCATAAAAGCGCCTCGCAGTCCCTCACAGTGGATGCGGCAAAGCAATCCGCAGTGTTGCAGATCATCAACGCCTATCGGGTCCGCGGCCACCTCATGGCCGATCTCGATCCGCTCAACGGCAAAGATCCCGATTACCACGCCGAACTCGATCCCCTCACTTACGGCCTCACCATCTGGGACCTTGAGCGCGTATACTCCAGCGGCAACCTCGGTGGAGTCTCCGGCGGCACCGCCACCTTGCGCGAAATTCTCGATCTGCTTCGTGCCACGTATTGCGGCAAAGTCGCCTGCGAGTACATGCACATCCAGTTTCCTGAGCAGAAGCGCTGGCTTCAGGAACGCATGGAGCCCCAGCAGAACCACTGGCCGCTTTCGCGCGATCTTCAGCTCAGCATTCTTGATGACTTAATGGCCGCGGAAGAATTTGAACACTTTCTGCATGCCCGATTTGTCGGCCAGAAGCGCTTCTCCCTCGAGGGTGCTGAAACGGTCATCCCGATTCTCGAAGAAATTCTCAGCCGCGCGGCAGATTCCGGTGCCAGCGAAGTCATTGTCGGCATGGCTCACCGCGGGCGTCTGAACATGCTTGCCAATACTGTCGGCAAGCCGCTCTCGGAAATATTTGCCGAATTCGAAGGCAACGCCGATACGTCCACCACGCAAGGTTCCGGCGACGTCAAATACCATCTCGGTGCCGGCGGGCATCGAAAGGTTTTCTCGGGCAAAGACATTCAGGTCTTCCTCGCCTCGAACCCCAGTCACCTTGAAGCAGTCGATCCCGTCGTGGAAGGCATGGTCCGTCCCAAGCAGGATCTGATGGGCGATACAGCCCGCGCGCGCGTGATCCCCGTTCTTATCCATGGCGACGCCGCGTTTGCCGGTCAGGGTGTGGTTGCCGAAACACTGAATCTCTCGCAGCTCGATGGCTATTCCACCGGCGGTACCGTACACCTCATCATCAATAACCAGATTGGTTTCACCACGCTTCCCGATGGCGCGCGTTCCACCACTTACTCAACGGACGTCGCACGCATGGTGCAGGCGCCGGTTTTCCATGTAAATGGGGACGATCCGGAAGCTGCCATCCGCGTCGTTCAGCTCGCCTTTGATTTCCGTCAGCAGTTTAAGAAGGACGTGGTCATCGACATGTTCTGCTACCGCCGCCACGGCCATAACGAAGGCGACGATCCCGCTTACACGCAACCTCTTCTCTATCGAAAAATCGACAAGCAGCC
>JAYTGM010000089.1:0-7272 GCA_043733425.1 Terriglobia bacterium | reverse complement strand
TGCGCCGGTTTGTATCCAAGAGATAGATGTGCCCCAGGTCAGTTGCGAAAAGCAAACCCTGAGGCGAGAGAAGAATATCGTATACGTTCTCTTCTTTCGAACTCCAGATGGTTTCCACCGTATTGTCCGGGTGGATCTGGTAAATCGCGCTCCGCTCAACGCCGCTGATATCCACCACGGAGGTGGCGGTAGTGGTAGCAGTTGCTGTTGCCGGTGCGGCTGGCGCGGGCTTGGGTGGTTCGGGAGGCTTGATTTCGCCGGTTGCCGCGTTCGCGGTCACGGTGATGGATGTGGTCACGGTGGGAATTTCAGTCACCGCCCCCGTGCCGGGTTGCGTGGCACTCTGCGCTTTTTTAGCGACAGCCCCGCCCAGGCCAGCCGCATAGATACTGCCATCGGGACCCTCGGCCATGGCACGAATTTCAGGCAAAGTGGAATCGAAAAGTGCGAACGCTTTATCTTTCGCGGTAATGCGATAGAGCACCCCGTTCGGCTCCGTACCCGCTAACAGAGATCCATCGCGCCCAAATGCCAGGCCGGTGACATTGGTTTGACCCGTGGAGAAGTATTCTTCGCCCTGGTTCGCTTGAGTGATGCGGAACACTTTGCCCTCGGTACCGGTGCCCGCGTATAACGCTCCATCCTTGCCGATTGCCAGAGACCAGATATATGCCGCTTTGGGATCGAAGTACTCTGCGGCTTTCCCATTTTCGATCCGGAAGATGCGTCCGTGGGGTGACGTTCCGGCATACACAATTCCGTTCGCGCCCGCTGCCACGGCGAATATTTCCGGCTGCGGAGCGGTCCAGATCAGTTCGCCTTTGCCTGATTGATCAATCCGGTAAAGCCGGCCATGGTTCCCGGTTCCGGCGTAAATGGTGCCGTCCGCTGATCGCGCCAAGCTCCACAAGTAAGCTTGGCCGCTCAAAAAAACGGTGTCGAGCGCAGGGGCTACGGAAAGCACACCGTCGCGGGAAACCGCCACATGCTCGAACTTGCCTTTTAAGAATTCGGTGTAACTGGAGAGTTCCCAAAAAGCAGGGCTGGATGCACACAAAGGCGCGGCAAGCCAAAACGCAAACGCCCGAAGACGAAACAGCCTCAATTCTTGACCTCAATTTGTACGGTCTTCGCGCCGCTCACCACCCATCCCGGAGCGTTCAATTCAAACTCCGCCACCTTCGAGTTTTTCACCTGAGTATTCCCCGTATTCGCCGCAAGCACCATGGAAACCGAGGGAGGCGGGTCAGGCAGGTCCACGCCGGCTATCTGGAAATCAGCATCGGACCGCCAAACACGCACGTAGGCCCGGTCTGTTGGACGAACCATGCTTACGGCGCGCACCAGTTCCTCAGCGGACCTGGGGTTCGATCCGTAAAGCGTCCGCAACTCGGTTAGACTGGTTTGCGGCCCATCCACCACGCTGAAATACAGCGTCCCGATGCCCATTCCGGAGGGAATCTGGTAATCCACCATCCGGCTTACCTCTCGCCCGTTTTCACCCGTCATGTGTGCAGTCAGTTGCACTAAATCGCCGGGGTGAGCCTCTCGTTTCGAGACCGTTACGTCCTCTATCTGCAGCTGCCTGTGCTGATCCACGGAATCCACCCGAAGCTTTACCTTGGTCACGCGCAAATCTGGAAATCCGCCCTGCAAGATATACGAAAGCGGGAGAGCCGCTGCCAGAGAGGCTTGCAAACTGACTGATCCTTCTGAAGAATAAGTACTCCGGATTGGGGCGGCAGGACGTCCGGCCAACTCGATTTCACCCGATACCGTTAACGTGGAAGGGCCAGCCGCCCGCTCCGTCCCATCGATCGCGTTGAACACTGCCATCTGCAGCAAAATGGGTGACAGGTAGCGATCGTTCACCATCTTCATGCGGTATGTATTCTTGGCGATCGTAATCTCGATCGGCACCAGGTCCGCGCGTTTTCCTAATTCGCCTGTGATAGCGGTGTTGCGGTCCTGGCGGATCACCCCCATCAACTCCTTGGCGGCAGAGATCTTGAAGGAAGAGTTCAGGTTGGGCACCAACGCCAGCACCTCCGAACGCGCAAACGGCAAATCTGTCGGGCCGGTACCCAGGAAGCGATGGCCAAAGCCATAGATGCGGGTTCCGTCTATATAGGTCAGCGTGCCATCGGCACCTACGTTCAAATCGCCCGACATGAGTTGCACACTGATCATGGAACCGGGGTGCAGCGCCGAAGGAGCACCCAGCTTGTCAGAGACAACTGACCCGCCGACGCCCAAACCTTGACGCGGCTCAAAACCGAGCGGGCGCAGTTGGTTGGCGTAGGCTTCAAGAGTCTTAGCAGTAAAACCGCCGAAGGCTACCGGAGTCGCGATTTCCGCCATCCCCGATGGCACGGTAGCCTTGCCGGTCGAGCTTCCCGCCGCGATCATCTCCTCAATCGGGCGGATTCCGGCAATCGGATCTTTCGAATAGGGAAAGCCCAAAGCCACTGCGCCAATCAGCTTGCCCCCAATGTAAACCGGGCTGCCGCTCATTCCCTGCATCACACCGGTATGCTCCAGGGGACCGCCGCTGAACTTGCCCAGAATCAAACTCTGGCGGGGTCCGACATTTTCTAGAACACCCAGTATCTCTACGTCGAAATCTGAGATTGTGTCGCCTGAGAAAACGGTTTTGCCGGTTCCGTGCATGCCAGCCCGAATCTGGTTCAGAGGCAAGAAGGGTGACTCCGCGCCTGAAGCCGGAAGGGCTAAGGCTAACGCCCACAGGTAGCAAAGGGATATATGGCGCGACACTCCTTGATGATATGATAAGCATCGTCCTACCCATGGCATCCGTCGTTAGTACAGCTGCTCCGCCAACCAAACGGAGCGATTTTAACTGGCCGTCAATCGCCTGGTTCGGACTCCTTCTGGCTGTCTGTTACGCTCCCATTCTGGCTGCTCTGGTCAAAAACTGGAATGACGACGCCGATATGGGGCACGGGTTTTTTGTGCCAATCATCGCCGGATATATTGCCTGGCAAAAACGAAGCCAAATTGCCGATATCCGTGCGCGCCCGAACTGGTGGGGCTTGGCTGTCGTCATTTACGGGGCCACTCAGATGTATATCGCGACGCTGGGAGCAGAGCTGTTTTTAGCCCGCACTTCTTTCGTGATTTCCATCATCGGAATGGTGCTTCTTTTAGGAGGGCGCGAGTATCTTCGGGTATTTGCCTTTCCTCTGTTCCTGTTGTTTTTCATGGTTCCCATCCCCGCCATCATCTATAACCGCATTACGTTTCCGCTTCAGATTTATGCCAGCGAAGCGGCCGATAGCGTACTCGGTTTGCTCGGTTACGCGGTTCTCCGCGAAGGCAATATCCTGGAATTGCCTAGCCAGAGATTGAGTGTGGTGGAAGCATGCAGCGGCATCCGCTCACTTCTCTCTCTTTCTTTCTTATCGCTGGTTTACGGCTATTTCTTTGAAAAGAAAACCTGGATCCGCGTTGCGCTTTTCCTGAGTACAATTCCCATCGCCATGGTGGCCAATGCAGCGCGCGTTACTCTGACGGGCATTCTGAGCGAGATCAAACCAGAACTCGCGGAAGGCTTTTTTCACGAATTTTCCGGTTGGGTTATCTTTATGATTGCGCTCGCGATCATGGTGGGATTGCATCAACTGGTGATTCGCGCTCATGAATATCTACGCCGGCGTAATCGTCATGCAACCATTTAGTTTTTCTTCTATTTTAAGATCCCGTTACGCCAGGGTTCTCACGGGCGTACTGATTATCCAAGCCACGCTCTTCTATACCGCTTCCCATGGCGAAAATATGATTCCGGCTCAGGCGCTGGACCATTTACCGACCACTGTAGGCAGTTGGTTCATGACGCAGCAGGGCGTTGTGGAAAAAGAAACTCTTGACGTTCTGAAAGCAGACGATACTCTGAGCCGCAGCTACGGTTCCAAGGTGGAAGGCGGGAGTGCCAACCTGTTCGTTGCTTACTTCCGAAGCCAGCGCGCGGGCCAGTCTCCCCATTCGCCGAAGAATTGCCTGCCAGGAGCTGGGTGGTCCCAGACCATTTCCGGGTTTATCGATGTTCCCATCGAACAAACTCACCAGACCATCCGAATTAACCGGTACATCGTGTCGAAGGGTGACGAAAAAAGTGCGGTCTTGTATTGGTATCAAACTCCGCATCGGGTGATTGCCGACGAATACGATGCCAAGTTTTGGCTGGTTGCGGATTCTATCCGGTATCACCGCAGCGATACGGCGCTTGTGCGCGTGATTGTGCCAGTTCACGGCGATGATGACGATAAGGCCGTCAATTTAGGCGTGAAGTTCGTACAGACTATGTATCCTGTGCTGCGCGGCTACCTCCCGGTTTCCAGCGATAAAACTTAAGGGCGTTCAGCGAACCCTTCCCGCGAGATTACCATCTCACCTTTTCGCTGTAGATCGAAGTAGCCGTCACTTGATTTCCCGGCGCAAAGAGTATCCGATTCGTCGGAGATTTGAAACCCGTGCAGCTTTTTTCTGAGAAGCTGCACGTACAATCCAAAAAATCTGGATGCATCCGCCGCAGTATCCCAAGCCGATCCGTACACCAACGAAACTCTGCCGGTTTTGCGGTTCTCCCAAAGTTGATAGCGGCCGCCTCTCCAACTGGGGCTTAGGTCGCGCGCGTCGGCTTCCGTAGTCCATTGCCGCAAAAGAATGCTATGTTCCAGCTCTCCCAGCGGACCTTCCACGAAGCGGTGCATTCCTCGCACCGAGGGTAAAGGAACACTTACCGGTTTCGTTCCCGCAAAGTAAACCTCCGGATGAAGAATTTGCTGAGTGGAAACAGGGGGCTGGACGAAGACTTTTCGAAAGCTGTCTTTGCCGAACTTTGCGAACACGGCTTGTTGAAAGTCGGTGCCATGGTTGTACGGGAAAGTGAGCGTCTCACGCAAGTAAAGGGGTGCCTGATCGAACACCGGAAATGGCGTATCGTCTTGCGCGGACCCCTTTTGCTCAGGATGGAGCCTTCCTAATTCGCGCATCAGCCAACTGGCCTGCCCTTCCACCACGGCCTGGCGAGCCGCTGATTTTTCCGTATCGTTCTGAACCTTTCTTGCAAAACGTTCCAGGTTGTAGTTCTGATCCGCAAGCGCGTGTGCCATCTCATGCACGATAGCTGCATCGCGCAAGGAAGTGGAAGCCCAGTCAGTCAGAAACAACTGCTTACGCCGATAGTCATAGAAAGCCGCTGTCTGTTCGGTTAGAAGCGCAACTGTGGTCTTCTGCAAATCGAAATCCGCGGGCACGAAGCCAAGCTTCTTCAGGGTCAATTCCTCTGCCCGCAATTCAGCCGGTTTTACAGCTTGGCGAATGCGATCTTCCAGAAAACGATTCACCTCACTACGGGAGAGCACCTGGAATTTGACCTGATGCCGAATGGGAAACCCCGTTGTGGCTGACAACTCAGCAAAAATGCGATTCACCTCTGTGCTCTCGGGAGCTGGCGATACGGCGAGCGAAGCCAGCAAAAGCCAATAACGGAAGAGAGCGCCCATGAATAGCCGTGCCTCCAAGATAGCGCGCTACAATGGAAACTAATTTCAACAACAAGGACCACGGACTTGGCAGACGAAAGCAAGCTTTACAAAGCAGAGAATCACGGCAGCGGCACTTTTGCCATCAGCAAGCCGAAGCGGAAAAAAGCAAAGATGCGGCAGACTCAGTTGAAAAACGTGCGCCGCGGTTCGCGTAAGGGCTAAGAGCACCCCGCTCTGCCCATGAAAATCGCCTCAGTTACTCTCCATCCCATAGCCATCGCCGATCCGCCTTTGCGGAGTTCTTACGGTCTTCATGCGCCGTTTGCGCTTCGCACGATTGTGGAGCTAAAAACCGATGATGGAATCTCCGGCATTAGCGAGACCTATGGCGGTGATGTGCCGCTGGCTGCGTTGCAGGCTGTCTCTTCCCGCGTGGTGGGCATGGACCCGTTTCAGCTTGCCGGTTTGTTTGAAGACCTGACAGCGCGCTCCGCTATCGACGGCGACTCTGTCCCCGGGGGCCGGAGTCAAACTTTCCTGGTACCGGGTGAAAATCCTCTGGATTTGAATACCCGCACTTTCGCGGCTATTGAAATCGCATGCCTGGACATCATCGGCAAGGCAGTGGGAAGGCCGGTCTGCGATGTGATCGGCGGCCGTGTGCGCGACGAGGTAAATTTCAGCGCTTATCTGTTTTACAAACATGGCGGAGGCGGTGGTGTAGGCAGCGACAAGCGAGAGGACGAATACGGTGAAGTGCTCAGTGCGCCCGCAACGGTTCGCGAAGCCAAGCAGATGATTGCGCAATACGGCTTTCGTGAAATCAAGCTGAAAGGTGGAGTGCTTGAGCCGGAAGAAGAGATTGAAAGCATCCGGCAATTGCGCCAGGAGTTTGGCCCGGATGTTCCGCTGAGGATCGATCCGAACTGTGCCTGGAGCGTCGATACTTCCGTGAAGGTGGGAGAAGCGCTTCGCGAAGAGCTCTCAAATGGTGGTTATCTGGAAGACCCTTGCGCGGAACTGGAAGGTATGGGCGAGGTGCGCCGCCGCTTGCTGGCCCAGGGCATCACGACAGCTTTCGGCAGCAATGTTGCGGTCACCAGCTTTCCTGACGTTCCGAAGGCTAAGCAATTAGACGCAGTACAGATTGTGCTTTCAGACCCTCACTATTGGGGCGGCATGCGCCAGGTTCAATTGCTTAGCCACTTTTGCGGCGTAATGGGCATGGGCCTTTCCATGCACTCGAACAGTCACCTGGGCGTCAGCATGATGGCGATGACTCACGTTGCCGCCGCTTGCCCCAACCTGACCTACGCGTGCGATACCCACTACCCCTGGCAAACGGAGCAGGACGAAATCGTAGTAGGCGGTCGGATCAAGTTCCACAACGGTGCCGTGCGCATTCCTGATAAGCCTGGGCTAGGTGTGGAACTCGATTACGACCAGGTGGCAAGGGGGCGTGAAAGATATAACGCAATTCCCTACCGCAAACGCGATGACACGGCCGAAATGCGCGCCCATGTAGACCCGGACTGGCAGCGCGTTCTTCCGCGCTGGTAACGAATCACAGCCGCAAAGCAGCCTGTTGACAGGCGGAAACGAACGGGTAATGAAAAGGCTCGGGCTCAAAGGTTCGCGCCGGACCATCTGAACTGGCGCTAGACCATTCCCACTGCTCTGCGCGCTGCACCAGGTTATCTTGTACCGGGTGTTTGTGGATATACTCCACGCTTTTTAGATACTCCAACTGAGTACGTACAGGACG
>JAYTGM010000088.1:0-2600 GCA_043733425.1 Terriglobia bacterium | reverse complement strand
GAGAGCTTCCAAAATTGGTTTAGCCGCACCCGGTTTCACTCGCTCGATGGCTCGCTGCTCCGGGTGACTGTTCCGGATGCACAAACCAAACGATGGCTGGAATCAGAGTATGCGGAACAGGTTACTGCCGCCGCGCGCAATTTGGGTTTGCCAGCCCGCACAGTGGAATACGAACTCACCGCGGCCGGCGTGGCAGCCTCCGCGGCAGCACCGGACGAAGCCTCTTTCAACGACCACGAAACGCAAGTGGCGCATTTCAGCGCTAAGTTCACATTCGACAATTACGTGGTGGGCGCAAGCAATCAGTTTGCTCATGCGGCCGCGAAATCGGTGGCCACCTCGCCGGCGCGCAGTTACAATCCGCTGTTCATTTACGGTGGTACGGGGATGGGCAAGACCCACCTGATGCAGGCCATCGGGCGGTCGCTCGCTTCCGATAGCAAGATGCGTGTGGTGTATACCACCAGTGAGCGCTTTACGAATGAAGTGGTCACTGGCATCCGCTTTGACCGCATGCCCCAATTGCGGCAGCGTTATCGCTCGGCGGACGTTTTGCTGATTGACGATATCCAGATGTTGGGTAACAAGGAACGTACTCAGGAAGAGTTCTTTTACACGTTTAACGAGCTCCACGACAATCAGAAGCAGATCGTGATTTCAAGCGATTCGCCGCCGAAAGAGATTCCCGGTCTAATTGATCGTGTACGGTCACGTTGCGAGTGGGGCCTGATCGCCGATATCCAACCGCCGGATCTGGAAACCAAGATGGCGATTCTGGACAAGAAGGCCGAAGCTTCCGGAGTGGTGCTTCCGGAAGATGTGCGTATCTTCATCGCAACGCGCTCAAAAGGCAATGTGCGGGAATTGGAAGGAGCGCTGGTAAAACTGCTGGCTGTAAATTCGCTAACCGGGGCGCCCATCAACATGGCTATGGCACAGCAGACGTTGAAGAACCTGCTGCACCAGTCTGACCGTCGTCTGACCATCGATGGCATTCAGAAAGCGGTGGCCGATAAATTCGGTCTGAAGCAATCCACGCTGAAAGAGAAAAGTAACACCAAAGCGATTGTGTACCCCCGCCAGATTTCCATGTTCCTCGCCAAGGAATTGACGACTGCCTCCTACCCGGAAATCGGGCGGGCATTCGGCAATAAGCACCACACCACCGTCTTACATTCCGTGGAGAAGATTCGCCGCGAAAGAGCGGTCGATCCGGAATTGAACAGAGTTTTACACAGCTTAACTGATTCGCTGTCATGAGTTTAAGCAAAGCGTTCACAGGCATCCCGGTGCAAGCGTCAAACAATCTGTGTATATCGGGTGTCACCCTCAAGTTTTGCTTTGTTTCACTTGGGTTTTCCTCAGGCCGGAATGGTGGGAAGGTGCTGAATTTTGTATAATTTAGGAAGAGATCCACAAACCCACAGCACCTACCAATACGGGTTATTTTCTATAAGTATTTATTCCGGTAAGAACAATAGGGAGCTGTTGCATGGAATTTACCGTCAGTAAGGCAGATCTGGTTCGGGAACTGGGCCTCTCACAAGGCGTGGTCGAAAAGAAGACCACTATTCCGATTCTGTCCAACGTTCTGCTGGAAGCCAGCGAAGGGCGGGTGACGCTGACTGCTACGGATCTCGAGCTGGGCATCCGATGCTCCTGCCCAGCGCGCGTAAAGACCCCGGGTGCGGGAACCGTACCTGCGCGCAAGCTGCTCGATTACGTTCGCCTGTTGCCCGATGCCGACCTGAACGTGAAGTTCCTCGAAAACCACTGGGCGAACCTGACTTGTGGGCGTTCAAAAACCAAGATCGCGGGCATGTCGCGCGAGAGCTTTCCGGAACTGCCGACCATGCCGGAAGTGGTCGCGGAGATATCCGTTAAGCAGCTTTCGAGCATGATCAGCCGCACTGTATTCTCCATTTCGATGGAAGAGAGCCGGTTCACCTTAAACGGCGCGCTGCTACTGCTGAAAGACGAAACCATCACCATGGTGGCGACCGATGGCCACCGGTTAGCCTACGTGCAGACTGCCTCTGAGACGTCGCAGAATTTCCGGGCGCTGATTCCTCGTAAAGCCATGGGCGAGATTGTGCGTTTGGCGGATGAGGGTGCCTCCGATGCCAAGGTCAAAATTTCTGGCGATGACAATCACCTGTTCTTCCAGTTCGGAGAGCGGTTGCTGATCACGCGCAAACTGACCGGCAACTTTCCGGATTATGAGCGCGTCCTACCGAAAGAAAACACACACATCGCCAAGCTTTCAAAACTCGAAGTAAGGGGTGCCATTGAACGTGTGGCACAGTTTGCCGATGAACGCTCCCGTGCCATCCGCGTGCAGTTCGTGGAAGGTGAAGTGCGGGTGTTTGCTTCCTCGGTGGAGATGGGGGAGAGCGAAGAGAGTGTGTCGAGCGAATACACCGGCCCGGAACTGGAGATCGGCTTTAATGCGCAGTACCTGCTCGATTTCTTCAAGGCTATCCCGCAGGATCATCTGATCTTCGCGTTGAAAGACCAGAAGAGCGCGGGCGAACTACAGCCGGCTGGCGATGGAGCGAAGGATCAATATCGCTACGTCGTGATGCCGATGAGAATCTGAA
>JAYTGM010000087.1:0-7279 GCA_043733425.1 Terriglobia bacterium | reverse complement strand
CAAAGCTGAACATTCTTAGCTCTGGCCGGGAGAAATTTTGGGGCGGCGTCTGGCGCCACGGGCTTTCTAACTGGACTCCGGTTACAGCAATTTCGGTTGAGCGGTCCATGCTGAGAGCGGGCTTTCCCGCCAACTTTTCTTGCACCCGCTGGACGTTATCGAGGGCGAAGGTGTGCCAGCCCTGCGCAATCTTCGCGCGGACCACCAGATAGGGGCCGTCCACGCGCGCCGTGTACGAAACGACTACGGTGTCTTCGTGCCGTATTTCGGCTGGCTGTGACCAGTCAGCGGCGCTTGCCACAAACGCCAGCAAAAACAGGACCGTGGTTTTCATTTTCGAAAGCTCAACACGTGCGTCTTGATTGGCATGGTAAGCCGTTTGCCATCGCGGAGAACCTCCAAGGTAGCGGACTCACTGGCCTTCGTGTGCAGCTTCAGGTAGAGTTCGGCGGTACTCGCGAGTTCATCGTGATCGACACCGTTCACGGCAACAATCACGTCGCCCAGGCGAAGGTCATGCGTCTTGCGGATCTTTGCTAGATCGGCTACATACTTGACTTCGCTGGCAAAGCCATCAGGCTTCAAGCCGAGCTTCTGCTTCTGGTCAGCGGTTAGGGCGCGGTCTTCGAAATCGAGCCGTGGGTCAACGCTGGACTGCCGAAAGCGCAGGTCGGTCCACCACCATCGCGCTGGCAAGTTGACGGTTAAGTCGACGGGCTGGCCAACCCGATCGACCGTGACCTTAATGGTTTTTGCGGTGCGGTCCACTTTGTCATAGCGATACTGCACGTCACCGAATGTCCAGACCGGGACGCCGTTCCAGGCTGAGATTCGGTCACCCGCCTTCATTCCGGCTGCAGCCACGGCGCCGGATGCTGCCTTGACCACCAGATTCTTCGGCACGTCGAGCGAGATTCCGATGGTCTTGATGTCGGGTGAGCGGTAGAGTTGGGAAAGCTTGTCGAGCACGCCATCGCGCTCATGCTGGATGTTCTGGAAATCGCCGATCAGGTGGCACTCCACGCATTGCCGGTTGGCGAACGTGCGCTCCACCAACAGCGGCATTTCGCGCGGGAAGAGCGGTTTAGGGCGCTCCTGCTTTGGCAAACGCCCCTGCAGATAATCCCGATGCAGAACTAACCCCTGCTCGAGAGCGATGCGCATGCTGTCGAGCGAGTTGTAAGTATCGGGCGATTGCGATTCGCGCCCGCCGTAGCGCATGTAAATCTGCTCATCGGCATTTAACACGAAGAAATAAATGGCGTTGTTCCAATCGCGATCGAAAAGGCCGACATCCACGTCATCCATACGGACCACGCGAACGCAGACGTAATCATTGAGAACTTTGCCGAGCGGAGAATCTTTTGGCGACAGCACAACCTGTGCGTCGAATACTCTTCCCTCCATTCACGCTTCGCAGCGGAATTCGAGAAGGATCGGTTTCTTTGCCGCTTTGGCCACCGTCAGAGCCTGGCGATAGTCGCTCAGCCAATCGACGGATTCCTGGGCGAACATGGCAGGCACGAACGCATGGGCAAACAAGGCAGCAAGAACGATTAGACGCTTCATGTCAGGTCTTAAAATACCATTCTCAATTTTCGGCACATGTGGCTAAAGGTGCAATGCGCCTCGGGAGTAAATCCTCAGGTTGCCATCGCGAAGGGGATTGCCGTCAATCAGTAATTCATAAGGCACAACGAACTGGAAAAAATCAGGGACGTTTTTAAGCGCGGGGGTAATAAGTATCTGGACACTCCAAACGCCTTGAGGCGAATCGGGGTCCTGACCCGCTGAAATAATTGCGCCCGTAACGTTGTCCGCAAGGGTGATGGTTGGCGTGCCCGCGCCGACACCGTTTAAGTAAAAGGTGACTACCGATCCGTATGGTGCCGGATTCCGGCAGGAGTTGAACGAGTGATCCGGATTGCGGGCAAGCGCGAGAGTTTCGCAAGACGAAAAATATAGGAAAGCGGAAGGTGATGCTGGCAAGAGCGCCAGCACGCGCGTGAACTGACTACCGGATATCTGGGCATTGAGGGTGACGTTGTCCCGTCCGGCAACTTGCAAGGGAACCTGGAAATTGGTTTGCCCCGGGCCTGCATATAAAATTTGCGACGCTATTTCGTTGGTGGAAATGAATGGCGTGGTTGTGCCGTTCGCGGTGAAAAGCGTTACCAATTGACCGGGAGAGACGCGGTCCACAATGGCAAAATCCGCTGAATCGGTGAAGCACGCCGTCGGCATAGGACCGTCAAGAAAAAAAGACGTGACGATGTTGCCTGCTTCGACCGCAGCCGAGCCATCGAAGTTGGCAGCTATCCTGGGAGGCGTTCGATCGCTTGTGAACAGATATGCGCTACCGGTGAGCGTTCGACCATCGGCGCTGAGTTTTGCGGCATACAATTGCTGGCGATCGTAGGAAGGCATACAAGCGTTTGGCGACTGGGAAGAACCGGGCAAGTCCGCGGAAGCCGTTAAGCCGGTAAACAGTACGTTGCCCTGTTGGTCGATTTTTGCGTCCGAAATGGTTTCCAGGCCGGTGCCGCCGAAGTATGTGGACCAGATCAGTGCTGTGCCCGAAGAATTCAGCTTGGAGAGCACACCAGCAGTAGGACGAAGAAGAATTGGTGGTGCCGGAATTGCCGCAGAGTTGGTTTGCTGATAGGCCCCTGGCGTAACGGGGTAGTTGCGCGATGCGGTGGTGCCCGCGATTATGGCGCTGCCTTCTGAATCTACTGAGATGGACGAGGGCTGTGAGCCATAATCGCCCGTAAGAAAAGTGGAATACAACAGCTTCGTTCCGTCAGGCGCAATCTTGACGACGTATTGATAGAAACAGATTTGCCCTACTTGCGCCGTGCCGCCACACGCCTGCAAGAGGTGATTTGGCTGGAGCGCGCCCTGTGTAGGCGATATGTCTGCAAGCGGTTCGATCACGCCGGTGGCGTAGATATTTCCGTTTGTATCGAAAGCAACTGGACCGCCGCCGAAGCCCAGTACAGCGAGGTGTATTGCTTCGCCCTTGGCGTCAAGTTTGATAAGGAACCCGGGCACAAAGGCCTTCGATTTCGGCGCTACGCTGTTCGGGGTGACCGGAAAGGCAGCTATGCCATCCAAACCATTAAAATGGCCGCTTATCAGCGCTTCACCCGCTGCATTCACCGCAATGCCGTCCGCGTAGGACACCGGTCCATCGAGTACACGAAGATAGCCAAGCTGACCGGTAGGTTCGAGTTTCAGAACGAAGGCACGTGGGGGGTTGTTCGTGGACGGGAGACGAGTACCTGCAGCATAGATGCTGCCATACGCGGAAATGGCAAGCTTATCTACCGGATCCGACGTGCTAAAAAGAAAGCCGTCTGGAAGTTGGGCGATAAAGCCCGTTTGCCCGATTGCGCCGGCTGCATAGAGAGTTCCGCTACTGCTGGATATGAGGCTGCGGATGGAGGCGTTTGGCGGCAGGGCAGCGAACGCTTGTGCAGAACAAGAAAGCAGGGCGGCAAGAAGGCAAGTCCGCATCCCCATCTCTATTTCGGCACCGAGATCGTGATGTTGCGGTACTTCATGCCGCCGGTGTGATCGCCTTGAATATAAAGAGAGTTCGGTTCGCCCTCGTGTGAATCCAGCGCGCCGCCCGTGATGCCGGGAATCTCAAGATTGTCCATAGTAGTAATGCCGTCACGCACAACCGTGACGTGGCGGCCGATCAGCGTAACATCTAGCGTTTCCCACTCGCCGGGGCGCGCTTTCACTTCTTTCGTGGGCGCGAGAAACCCATAGATGCTGCCCATTCCGTTGGTGGGCGGATTGTGGCCGGTGGGCTCGTACTCCACTTGGAATTCGTAGCGACCGCGCAGGTACACTCCGCTGTTTCCTTCCTTCGGGCAGTTGTATTCCAGATGCAGTTTGAAATCCTGGAACTTGCGCGTGGTACGGATGTTTGCGCCGGGAGCCTCATTCACCAGTTCGCCGTTGATGGCTTTGTAGTGATTTTCCGGCGGCTTGCCTTGCTCCGTGACCAGCGGCACCCAGCCTGTCAAATCTTTGCCATTGAAAAGAGCCACCGGCGTGGTCCATGCGGCAGGAGCCTTGCGGTCAAGTTTGGGCGCGCGTTCGCCAAGGAGCTTGCCGATTGTTCCGTCTTCGCGGATTTGCGTACCGGTGAGTTTGCCTCCTTTTTCTGTCATGTCCCAGGTCATCTTGATGGTTTTGCCGAAATGCTCTGAGCTGGTGAAGGTGAGATGGCTTCCCTGTAGCTTCGTGTCCTGCACGGGGTGCACGCTGGCGACGCGGCCTACCACGCGCACTTCTCCCTTTTCTGACACCTCCATCCAAGAGGGATAGGTCATACCGGCGGCGCTAATGGTAAGGTCCCAACGGCCAGCCAGGGTGGAGGCTTCTGGAAAAGCGGCGGAGGCACTGAAAAGCAGAAGAGCAATGGTTTTCATTCGGCCTTATTGTATAAGAACCGCGTCCACCAGTTCTTCAAAGGTCATCACTTTGTGGGCTTTGGCGAGAATTTCGGGAATCGCGTTGGGCACTGCGATTTTCACGCCACAGACGTCCAGAAGCCCGTGGTCATTGGCTCCATCGCCAATGCCAGCGACGTCTTCCAGTGCAATACCAGCCGGCTTGAGAGCAGCTTTCAGGCCTGAACCTTTATCAATCCCAGCGGGCAGCACCATGACCGAATCCTGATTGAAAACCATGTGCAGCTTCAGGCCGGATACGCGGATTGCTTCGGCGATTTTGTGCTGGTGAATTGCCCACGTATCGAGGATGACGCGGCGCGCGGGCAACGGAGAAACTCCTCTGCGCCGCAGGTCGGCAAAAAACGATTCTGGCGGTGGCTGCCCTAACAACTTTTCGGTTTTCGTGAGCGGGTCATACAAGATTGCCCCGTTTTCCAGTACCAGCATGTCGAAGCGTTCCACTTCCGGGAAGACCGGCAGCAAATCCTCCAGGCCACGCCCGGTATTTAAAATCAGCAAGCGGCCAGAGGCACGAAAGCGCTCCATCGCCAGCAGGTTACTTTCAGAAACGAACCCAATTTCAGCGATTGTATCGTCGTAATCGGTTGCAATCGCGCGAACGTGGTGCACGTTAATTCCGCACTCTAGTGCATCACCCAACCGCCATCCACATTGAGTGTCTGACCGGTCAGGCCGTCGCTCAGTTCGGAAGCAAGGAAGAGGCAGGTGCGGGCTATATCGAGCGGCAGCAGCCTTCGCTTCAAGCATTGCTGATTCAGTATTTCCTGAAGCGCCTCTTCCGTCTGGACCGCCTTCTCAGCTTCCACCAGAATCGCGCCGGGCGTAATGCAGTTTACGTGGACGTTGCGCGGCCCGGCTTCGCGCGCGGTGCATCGGGTCAAGCCGATGATTCCCCCCTTCGATGCCACATAGTGGGCCAGATTTGCCATGCCCAAGTAAAACGTAACTGACGACATATTCACAATCTTGCCGGACCCGCGCTGCAGCATGGCGGGGAGCACGGCCTTCGTCATGAGGAAAACGCTTTTCAGGTTTACGGCTTGCATCTCATCCCACTCCTGCTCAGTGGTTTCGAGCAGCGCCCTGCGTGGATAGATGCCGGCGTTGTTGATCAGAATGTCGGCCGGGCCCACCTGATCGATCACAGTCTGCACGGCAGCGGCGTTGCTGACGTCACAGGTGTAAGCGCGTGCGTTGAGGGACCGGGCCACTTCTTCATTGCGCACGCCATCCCGATCGATCAGTATCACGTCCGCTCCGTTTTCAGCGAACAAACGGGCTACGCCTTCGCCGATTCCAGTGGCCGCGCCTGTAACAACTGCAGTCTTTCCTTTCAGCAACATACTTGCCTTCCATGGGACCACATTCTGCAAACCACGTCTGTTAAACTCAAGCGAAATATTGAACACCGGACAGCGCTTTCGGGTGGGATTAGTTGATCGCTTTCGCTACTTCGTTTTAGCTCCCGACCCAGGGCTGCACCAATTGAAGCACGCCGCCAAAACCGTGGTGGCCGTCGTGATCGCGCTGGAAGCGTTCCGGTTCCTGCATTCGCAAGCGGCACTTTACGCGGGCATAAGCGCCGGCTTCCTAATGCAATCTACAGCCGGTACCACGCGAAGGACGCGGCAAATCAGCGTGGCGGCCATGGGAGTGGCATCCACGGTTGCCGTAGGAATGGGGAGCGAGCTTTCTGGATGGCATCTGGCGAAAGAACTGTTACTGGTGGCCGCTGCGTTTGCCGCGTTTTATGTGCGCAAATTTATTCCAGGCAAAGCCATGTTCCCCATGTTCGCCTTCGTCCTCACGGTGCTGGCAACCGTGCAGCCGGGGGGAGCGGGAAGCGCCCTGCCCATGATGGTTGCAGTGTTCGGCGGGTTTGTTTCGGCGTACTTTGTCCACTTTTATTTGTTGCCTGACGAATCGCTGCGGGCTTTTCGCCACGCGGCAGACCTCTTTCTGTTCCGGCTGCGCCATGCGCGGCGCAACCCTGGGAAGGAACAGAGCGATTTGCGCGCGCTTCATAAGGCCGTGGGTTTTGAAGAAGAAGAAATGGAATCCCTTGGTGATCTGGTACCGGACGTGTGTCGCGCTTTGCTGGCTAAACAGTATGAAGCCCTGCAGGTTCTGATTATCGTGATTGACGCCGAGCACCACTCCGCGGACGAAAAGAGCGCGGCGCAGACAGCGGCGGAAAAGCTCTCGCGTGTTTATCTGGCGGAGACCGCGAAAGAGCTAAAGCTATGCCGGGCACTGCTGGACGCATGAAGATTCCGTTCTTGAACACGCTCAGCGAAACCACGCTCACTGCTGTGCGCGCCGCAGTTGCGGCCTCACTTGCTATCGTCATCTCCGCTTTGATCACGGCACAGCGGCCTTATTGGACCATTCTAATTGCGGTAGTGGTCCTCAACGATACGTGGGGTTCCAGCCTTCGCAAGACATGGCACAAAGTGGGGATGACCGGTGCGGGCTGCATAGCAGGATGGGCACTGCATTTTATTTCGAACGGGAAGGTGGGGCTTGAACGCGCTCTGCTGTTGCTTTCTATTTTTCTGGCTGCTTACTTTCGCAAAAGCTCGTATCCGTGGATGACTTTCTTTGTCACCGTCTATGTCGCCTTTTTGTTTACGGTTCTGGGCCAGTGGTCTGCCAGCCTTATGCTGGTACGGCTGGAAGACACCGTGCTTGGCGGCGTCATTGCCATCACGGCTTCCCTGATTGTTCCGGCACCGCGCGTTGCCAGCCGCATGGAAGAAAAACTTGCCAGCTTCTGGCAGAACTGC
>JAYTGM010000086.1:0-7288 GCA_043733425.1 Terriglobia bacterium | reverse complement strand
AGCAGATCGCTGGAAGTAATTGCCAGTATTCGCTGCACGCGGTGGCAGAACGATGGACGCAAATATGATCCCGCCAAGGAGCGGCCGTATAAATTTGTACGCAACCCTGCTCCGGAAAACGTAATCAGCAAGGCTACACGCAACTGTGATTGGAACTATACTACGGCATATCCATGACAATTCGGGTTCTGCTTTTACTGCTGGCTGCTCTTACCATGGCGGGCCAGACCTATACGTTTTCTGACGGGGGCACGCGGGTCCGCGTCGACGCGGCGCCTGACCAGGTGTATGTGGCGGTACCAGCGGGTGCGGACCGACCAACCGCGCTTCAAAGCATCAGGCAATCGCTGGGGAGCCCAGTCAAATCAATAATCGAAACAGGAGCGGGAGGATACGTTTTGACCCTGGCAAACCCGGTGCGAAGTGCGTCGTCGCGGATATTGGCTCCTGTTTTTTACGATAGCGACGAAAGTCCGGCGGCTCGCCGCGAAGGGGGACGACGCGTGATGACGGCCAAACTTCTGGTCAAAATCGATAGCGATGAAGATTGGGCGCGGCTGCTACAGGCGGCTCCGGCGCTGAGCCGCTCAGAAAGTCTGGTGAGCGGTTGGAGTTTAGTGGAGTTCAGCGAACCTTACGCGGCTCTTGCCGCAGCAGAGACTTTGTTGAAACAGGGCACGTGGGAATTTACGCCGGTTTTTGCGCGGCACTATGAGAAGCGCGGCGCGGCATCCGGCACCTTACAGCGGCCTGTAAACGATCCACTATTTGCGAATCAGTGGAATCTTGCAAACTCCACACCCGGTATTCGTATGAATGCTTCGTGGGATGTCGCGACCGGTGCGGGCGTGAATGTCGCGGTGGTGGATGACGGCCTGGAAGTGGCTCATGAGGACCTAGTGGCGAACGCGTATCCAATTTCCACCAAGTATCACTTCAACTTCAACGATGGCGCCTTGAACGATCCGACGCCAACCAATGACGGTCAGAATCACGGAACGAACTGCGCAGGGATTATCGCGGCGTCGGGTTTTAACAACCTTGGCGTAATTGGAGTGGCTCCGGATGCCCATTTAATTGGTCTGCGCCTGATCGCGGGCGACCCGGGTGACGACTCAGTGGGAACCGCGATGGCTTGGCAACCGGATGGATTGGTGACCAGCGTATCGAGCAATAGCTGGGGTCCTTCTGACGACGGGATGGCGCTGGGCAGGATGAGTTCTGAACAGGCGGCAGGAATCTTGAAAGCAAACACGTATCGTGGGGGGCTAGGCACGGTTTTCGCGGTATCGGCGGGGAACGGACGCGGGAATAGCGACGATTCGAGCTATGACGATTTTGCGTCGTCGCGATTTGCGATTGGAGTGGGCGCGGTGAACCGTGATGGGAAGCAGAGTTCCTATAGTGAATCAGGGGTGAATGTTGCGATTGCAGCCCCAGGCGGAGAATATGAGGCTCCAGCCGTGGTGTGGACCACGAATAGCAGCGGGAATGCAGCTTTGGCGGCGCTGAAAGATAAGCATCCATCGGAGACCGCACCTGTAAATTACACGGATGTGTTTAACGGGACTTCGGCGGCGGCGCCCCATGTTTCGGGAGCCGTGGCGTTGATGCTGCAGGTGAATCCGAAGCTAGGATATCGGGACGTGAAAGAGATCCTGATGAAAACGGCGGCAAAAGATGGATTGAGCGGGGATGCTTTTCTGGACAACAAGGCAGGGTTTTCGTTCTCGCATTCGTTCGGAGCCGGGTTGTTGAATGTCTCGGCGGCGCTTGACATGGCTGCGGCATGGACGGGCCTGGGACCGCTCTTGAGCGAGTCAGCAACTTCGAGCGGTTTTGTCGCGGTTCCTGATGGCGCGATCAGCGGTGCCAGTTTTTCTTTAGACTTCTCTAACGCTCTGGCATTACGTGTGGAGCATGTGGAGTTTACAGTGAACGTGAAACATCCGAATCGCGGAGAAATTGGATTTATCCTGACCTCGCCTACGGGAATGATCAGCATCGTGAATAACCGAGCGCTCGACACAGGCGCCGATTTCGTGAACTACACTTTCACCTCCGTGCGGGATTGGGGTGAGATCTCGAGGGGTATCTGGACGGTGCAGGTGATCGACATCCTGGCAGATGGCGTAACCGGGACGGCGGGGAACATCACGATGAAGATCTACGGGACGGCGAAGTAGTAACTTATTCTGGCGTTGAGGGTGGGCTCGATCAGGTTGCTATAGCGCCTGATGCCGCAGGCGATGCAGGCCGGTCTTAGTCTGGGACCGAAGCCCGGGCGTGGAAAGTGGGAAGCCCGACTTTGCGGAAACCGGCGGGTGGATTGCCTCCGTTCGAAGCGGATGGAAACCGCTGAAACCTGCGCCTGACTCAATAAGCCGAGACAAGAGGCCGGAAGCATGCGCGGACGAACTCCGCCAAGCTGGCACTCCTAAAAAGAAGATTGCCAGGCGGCACGGTCTTCTTCGTAACCATCGGAGCGATCTTGCAGCAGATCGCTGGACTCGATTCTACGGCGATTCAGCAAGCAAGTACAAATGGTGAACCGAACACCTTTCTGACTCAAGTGGTGCAAGGCATGAAGCCCGGTGTCGCGCTGGATTATGCGATGGGAGATGGCCGCAAACTCACGCCGCTGCTGCTTGCCGGGCCCCTGTGCAGACCGACCGCCAGGGTAACGTTTCGGCGAGTCAGCCGCAGAAGAAATTCGCTACGCTCAAAGTGATGACAAACTCCGTCGCCGCCCGGCGTATTGCTTTGATTTGCCTTTCGATGCTGCTCCTGGCCGGGACCGCCGCCGCCGAGGTTCATATCTCTTTTATGCAAAGCGCGAACGGGCCTATGCAAAGCGCAAACGTGCTGGATGGCGAATCGCCCCATCTCCTGGTCACCGGATTGCGACCCGGCGAGCAAGCAACCGTTCACGCCTAACGGAAAGCGACGGTCTACGCGCCGGGCAGCTACACCGGTATGTCTGTGCTTGCGCATGCTGAGGCGGTCTTCACTGCCGACAGCTCAGGCCAGATTGCAATCGATTCGGCAACCCCGCTGCGCGGCACGTATAGCGGTTCCGACCCATTGGGGCTTCTATGGTCTGGCACGCGCCTTACGCTTGCGGGCGATGCGACGCAGGCATCACCCGTGATCTTCACCTGGAAGGTGAGATAGACGTCGTCCTTCGTGTCGCGGCACCTTCACTTGGCGAGACACGATGGGCCGAAACAAGAATCCATCTGACCGACGATGCTGACTCAATCGAGGTGCAGGAGGTTTCGCTCCCCAGACTCAACGGCGCCTTCGCACGTCCTAAGGCGGCTTCGACCCTGCCACTACCAGCCATACTGCTCTTGCACGGCAGCGAAGGTGACAGCCGGGCTTCTGCCCGCGCGGCTGCGATTCGTTTTGCACATCTGGGTTATGCGGCTTTTGCGTTGAATTACTTTGCGTGGCCTGCCGCTGGCCTTACCGGTGTAGCGCAGGCGTTTGTCGATATCCCCGTAGAAGACCTTGCGACAGCGCGCGCATGGCTTATGTCACAGCCCGGGGTTGACGCCCGCCGGGTTGCGATTTGGGGAGCCTCCAAGGGTGCCGAGTTTGCCTTAGTAGGTGCCGCACACTACAGCTGGATTGACCGCGTGGTGGCGTGTGTTCCCAGCAATGTCGTGTGGTCCGGTTTTGGTAGGCCACCTGTTGAGGGTGAGGTCTACTCGTCATGGAGCATCGATGGCAAAGGACTTCCGAACATTCCGTACGGCAAATACCAGGACGTACTTGACAACAAATTCTCTGCCGCATTCGTCCACCAGCGCAGTCTTGCCAAGACCACCTCCGAGCAACGTGCAGCTGCTCGTATCCCCATCGAGAAGTCAGCCGCGAGGTTCCTGCTGCTTGCCGCCACCAACGATGTTGTCTGGCCATCAGGAACGATGACTCAGGAGATTGAGAAAGCTATTGTCGGCGTGCAGACAAAGGCCGTCGTACGCAGCCTTGTCTTTCCAAACGCTTCCCACTTCATCTGCGGCACCGGTTCCGAGCCGCGCCGCGTCGACCTCGTTCACAAGCCCGAGGGAGACGATCCTTCACCGGAAGCGGATGCGCATGCTGCCCAGACGGGACGGAAAGAGACTCGAGCTTTCCTTTAGCAATAGTTATTGGCAAAGCCGAAATTGCTAAGCATGGGCCTTACCGTGGTGCGCCACACGGGTTCGAAAAGCCATTGGTAGATGTTCGCAAGGTGATCGAGGCGCTTAGCGCGGCCACCCCGCGACATTCGGGACCCGGGGGCTGCGATTAAGGAACAGGCGCTGCTAGCCGGGGGATCGACGTAATACTTACGGGGTAGACCTGACCGGTGTTGGTCTGCGCGATGTTGAGACGGGTGACAGAATCGCTGAGCAACATCAAAGACAAGACTCGAAATTGACGGCCCAGTTTAGACTTGGTTACACTAGTAGATTCGCAAGAACCTCACTAAAAAACCCATGGCAGATACACAGAAGCACCTCTTTACGTCCGAATCCGTTACGGAAGGCCATCCCGATAAGATTGCCGACCAGATTTCTGACGCAGTCCTCGATGCAGTCCTGGAACAGGACCCTTACGGCCGCGTGGCCTGTGAGGTGCTGGTCACCACCGGCATTTGTGTTGTCTCCGGTGAGATTACAACAAACTGCTATGTGGATGTTCCTACGATTGTCCGCAAAACCATTGAACATGTCGGGTATACCGATGCGACATACGGGTTCGATTTTAAGACCTGCGGAGTGTTGAATGCCATTCAGAGCCAATCGCCCGATATCGCGATGGGGGTCGATCCGGGCGGCGCTGGCGACCAGGGCCTGATGTTCGGTTTTGCAGTGGACGAAACGCCAGAACTAATGCCGCTGCCGATTACCCTTGCTCACAAATTGAGCAAGCGCCTGTCAGACGTGCGGCGCTCCGGGCTGATCAATTTTCTTCGCCCCGATGGCAAAAGCCAGGTAACTGTCGAATATGTAAATGGCAAGCCGAAGCGCATCGACGCGATTGTGATTTCCATCCAGCATCACGATACGGTCAGCACAGAAAAACTTCGCGAGGAAGTGCGAAAGCATGTGATTGACGCGGTGATTCCGGCGGAGATGGTTGATGAGCACACGAAATATCACATCAACCCGACCGGCCGTTTCGTAGTTGGGGGGCCCCATGGCGATACCGGTCTTACAGGCCGCAAGATCATTGTCGATACTTACGGTGGCATGGGCCGCCACGGCGGAGGCGCTTTTTCCGGGAAAGATGCGACAAAAGTAGACCGGTCGGCGTGCTACATGGCCCGTTATATCGCGAAGAATCTGGTTGCGGCCGGACTTGCGACGCGTTGCGAGGTGCAGCTTGCTTATGCGATCGGCGTAGCTGAACCTGTCTCCGTGATGGTGAACACGTTCGGTACCGGAACTGTGCCGGAAGAGAAGCTGACTGAACTGGTTCGTGCCACTTTCCCGCTAACGCCGAAAGGGATTATCGACCATCTGCAGTTGCGCCGCCCTATTTATCAGAAGACGGCCGCGTTCGGTCACTTCGGCCGCACAGAGGAAGGTTTTACGTGGGAAGCGACCGACAAAGCTGACGCTTTGCGCGACGCTGCTGGAGTTGCAGTTTCGGTTGGCGCTTTTAACTAAGACGGACTTATCGGGGCAGGCTGTTTTCCTGACGGCCTGCCCTTTCGAAAAATTTCTCCTTCGTAATTCCCACCGGCACTGCGACATCGAAAAAGCCGATCATCATCTCTTCCCAGCTTTGCTCACCGTAGGTCACAGTTGCTTTCGCATCGGGATTCCTGGGATTGTTGACAGAGTTATCGAACCAGGCTTCCCATTCGAACTTTGTGCCCGCTGCCAGTTTTAGCGGCTGCTGCAGCACGTAATCGAGCTGCCAGTAGAAATCGTACGGCTCTACACGCAGCAGCACCTGTGCGGGCCCACTCGGTGGAATGATTCGGTATTCGAATGCCTTCCCCCGCAAATGCATATGGGGGAAAAAGCTGAGCAATTCGGCGTCCTTGGGGAGCGTTCCGCGCACTAACACGGGAAAATTGGCGTTGCCGGGCGGAATATGAAACGCGCTATTCCCCATTTGGAGCGTAAGCACCTGTTTTGAGGGTTCCGACGTGGCAAACTGCAACCCGATCTTGGTGCGGTCGAGCGCGGCTTTGCCGTTGGTTGTGTAGTGAATCTGGAATACCAGATCGCTACCGGCTTCCACCTTTTTTGCCATCCCGGCAGGCAGCATGCGTGCTTCGCTTCCTGGCGTGTAAATCAACAGGATATCGCTCTTTGGGGGGATGGCCATGTTCCCGTCCCGCAGCCAGGGAGAGTTCTTTTCTCGCACGTAAACCACGACGTGATGTACGTTCGCGCGCGCACCGGGGCGAATCTCCGCACCTTGTACCCAGCGGTCTTGAGCGAACTTCGTAGGAACTACGAAATACTGATAATCCACCGCTCCCGAGGCGGAAATGGCGAATGGCTCCGCCATTTCAAAAGAGGCATCGGTACTTTTTAGATTTGAGCCGGAAGCCCACGCTCTGGTGGCGTGCCTCGATGCAGGACCTTCGACCGCGCCGGTATCCGCCCATTCGCGCAGCGTGGCAATCTGTTCGCGCGTTAACGATGGATCGTTTGCAAAATTTCCGCCAGCGGCGAACCATGGCGGCATCCTGCGCGAGGTGACTTGTTCCCGGATGGCCGCCGCCCACGGGCGCGTCTGCGCGTAAGTTTGGAACGACATCGGGGCAATTTCTCCGGCCCGATGGCACCGTTGGCAATGCTGCTCCAGGATGGGGGCGACATCGCTTTCAAATGTAACCGCTCGCACGGGCAGACAGAACAAAAAAAAGAGGAGAGCCGAAGCTCTCCTCTTTACGCGCAGTTCGATGTGCAGTCTGATGCTAGTAACGATAGTGCTCTGGCTTATATGGCCCTTCCACCGAAACACCCAGGTAATCCGCCTGCTTTGAGCTTAGCGTAGTGAGTTTCACACCGATCTTATCCAGATGGAGGCGTGCAACTTCTTCGTCAAGCTTCTTTGAGAGCGTGTATACACCGACCTTGTACTCGTCTTTGTTCTTCCAGAGATCGATCTGGGCCAAAATCTGGTTGGCGAAACTGGCGCTCATCACGAAGCTGGGGTGGCCGGTTGCGCAACCGAGGTTCACCAAACGTCCTTCAGCCAGCATAAAGATGCTGTTGCCGTTCGGGAACGTGTACTGATCCACTTGCGGTTTGATATTCAAGCGCTTCACGCC
>JAYTGM010000085.1:0-18171 GCA_043733425.1 Terriglobia bacterium | reverse complement strand
CCCAACTTATCGCAAAGCGGCAAACTATTCTCGATATCGCTTACCAGCTCCATCCGGAACGGTTCGTTCGCCGACCTCCGCAACATCCCTCTTTGCCCCAAGCCGTCTGGATCAACCCACCCGCTTCCAAGAAGGAAAATACTCCTTAAACATTTATGCCGCTGGTCTCATTCTTGTTGACACGCTCCGATCGTCCCACTCGTCTTTTTCCCACTTGCAACTCTTCTTAACTGCAAAATGCGCACATCGCGAGTGTCTCAACATCGGGGTTCACACCAGTTACCAAACGCAGCTTGCCCGAAATATACGCATTCAGGTTATAACAATGCTTGTTGAGTTCGCTACTCAACCCGGACATACATCTCGTCCATCCGCCAGGAGCAGCCAACAGAGCGGGCGTACCGCTTCCACCGCCTCTCAAACTCCGGAGAGTCAATGTTGTACTCACCGCAGAATCGTCGTGTTCGCAACCTTGAGGCCGCGTTCACTCATCATCGCGACCAAGTCGCGAAAGCTTAGCTTGAAACTCAAGTACCAGCGAACGTTTAGGACGACAATCTTCTATTTATCCCGGCGCTCGGACATGTCTACTTTGACTTACCGCTTGGCTGAGGATCAGAGAAAGCGCCATCGTGACGGATCCGGCTGGGGCTGGGGTCGAACCCGAGGGCGCGGCTTGCTTTTTGCCAGTATCGCGAGAAGCGCTTAAGGTCAACGGGACCAGAGAGATTCACAAAGCACGCTGGCTCCCACTGGTCGATTTTGAACTGCTCAGCGAGTTGACGGGCTTGGGATTGGAGCCGTGGGTCGGGAGTCCTGGCGACGCGGATCGTGTTCGCGCCATGGTTATGGGCGAACTGAGCGACCTCGGCGACCGGGTCGCCCTTGCGTATGGTCACGGGCAACTCTAGCAGGCATTCGTAAATGAACCCAATGCGTTTTAGGCTCCAGCCTTCGCTTCGGAGCTTCTCCTCATCGAAGACGTATACGGCAGGAAGATCAGAAGGAACCTGCAGCAGGTCGTCGTGAATCCACTCTATGGCTTCGCTCATGATTACTGCTGCCCATCCGTGCGATGGAAAAGCTCGGCTTCCAGCGTCTCGTAGCTGGCGTTGAACGGGCAGGAGTTCCGACGTGGGCACTCTCTACAATACTTGCCGTTGGTGTAGCGCTCCAGGTTCTCGCGGTTGAAGAAGTACGGCTTGCTGCTGAACGTCGAGGCGACCCACTGCCACGACAAATTATTGGAAGCCGGGTCGCCATCTAGAAGATGCTGCAGGAACCAGCGCGCACCCACTTGCCAGCGCACGCGGCGCCAGTGAACTACATAAGCGGCAAGCCACATGCGGGCGTGGTTGTGAAGATAGCCGTTTGCTGAAAGGTCGTTTGTGAAGGCGTCCACGCAGGCGAGGCCGGTCTGTCCATGCACGATATCGTCTGGCATCGCAGCGCTGTAACAAGAGGCATCGATGCCGGTCTTGTTCTCCTCGCGGTCTTGCCAGATCCCGTCGCCCAACTGGAAATAAAGTCGCTGCCAGTAGTCTCGCCAGGCAAGTTCCTGAACGAATTTGAAGAGCCGATTGAGACCGAACTTGCCCGCTATGAATTCTCGCACCTCGGCGAGCGTCAGGACGCTGTGACGGATATAGGGACTGAGCCCGGAGACTTCACCGTCGAGAAAGTTACGCGAGCGCTCATACTGAAGGGCATCAAACTGGTTCAGCCGGCTTTGTGCTGCGCTGCGGCCTCCCCGGATAGGACTCAGGCACGACTCCACGTCGGCCGCATCCGGGAATTGTTGCATCAGGTATTGGCGCATCTCGTCTCGGTCTTTGAAATCCCTGCGCAACTCGTTACTTGCGGCCACGGCGGCATGCCTCGCTACAGAATTTGACATTTTCCCAATCGCGCTCCCACTTCTTCCGCCAAGTAAACGGGCGCTTGCAGGCGGGGCAGGTTTTTGAAGGCAGGTTTTGCTTTTTGACGCCGTTCACCGTTCATCGGATGCGTGCCGGCAAGCTCGTGCTACAACTTTTTCGCTTTGGGCTGGCCAATCAGGTTCCCCTTGGGGAATGCGCATACAAATTGCCTTTCTTCTCCCAAAATAGTGGGTGACGCCAGTCTCCACTGGAGCAGAATTCGATCTCCTGCAGACAAGATTTTCCGGATTGCGCCGGGATGACGGGCAATCCGTCAATTGGATTTGGGTTGCTGCTTCAACTCGATCCAAAGTTTCAGCTTCTCCGGCCACGACCGCTGCGCGGCAATGCGGCGCACACTGTGTTCTGTAAGCGGGTGTCTGCCGCCACACCCCGGCATCCTGGATCGCGGGTGCGAGCCAGATCAGCTTCATTACCTGACTCAATCGTTCGGCAGTTACCCCGGCCCGCCTCGCGAGTTCTTGATAGTTCACGGCAGCACCGCTGGCGATCATGTTTTGGAAGGACAAAGCAAGCGCCAGAACCTGCGTAACCCGGGGGAGGGGACCGGCATGCCTGTCGCGGCTTCACCCCGAGTGCAAAGTAAACTGAATCTCCGCATTTCGGTTTGCTGTTCTATAAATTGCGTCCATTCGCCTCACCTTTTACTTGCAATTGCCAGGCAATGTTCAAAGCCTGTTGCCTGACCTCTTCCGGCAATCCACCTTGGGCGCGCGCCTGCAGTTCCCAGGCAAGTTTGCGACTCAGATACAGGAGATGCAGGACCGGGCACTTCTTCCCAAATAACTCGCGATGGATACCTTGCAGAGCCGCATTAGCCGTTCAATCGAAGCGGGCCGATCCAACGTAATATGCGTCGCCATGGGTTCAACACCATGAACGCTCTGTGCGGCTGGTTTATCAAGCTGAATCGATAGAGATCTTTTCGGCACAAACCACTTGTATCTTCGGTGGCTTTGGAGCGACCAATGGGGTCTATGCAGACCGCCTTGCCCTTGTCTCATTCCATCGAGACGAAGTTCCTTTGTTTTAGCACCGAAAGGAAGATTGGTTCCCTTCTTGACGGATGGCGCGTCGTCTGGTGTCAGCCCGACCGGCGCGGCATCTTCTAGCACATCCTGGTCGTCCGGGCCAAGATTCCGTTTCGCGGTTGTTGCCTGTGACTACAATCAGCCAATCAGGATGCCGGGCCCCGAACTCGGACAGACGCTGAAGAAGCTACGCCTACAGCCCGGTCGCTGTCCGTTTTCTCATACATGGCTTCCTCATAGCGGGGGATGTTGAACATTCCGTCCAGCCTGGGCAAGAACTCTTCTTCGAAATAATGCTGGCCAGTTTGCGCATGCTCTGCTGGGTCTCGGGCTTCATGCTGCCAAAGATCGGCACTTCCTCGGCGTTTTCGGCAACGGCCTGATGCAGAGGTTCCGCGTGAATCATGAACTGGTTATAGAGTCAGTTTATCAACTTAGCCTAACGGCGCCCTCGTTTGGTATCCCGCCTGCCTACCTGGTGATCCGTGCTCTTTATTATTAGAAAAATCCAATGCTGCGCCCTCCTCGCGGTGTTTGCCGCTTCCGGTCAGCGAACCCCTGCGCCTTCCCGAACGGGCCTGCTGGAGAAGAATACGCTGTTTACCGTATATGGCCGCGGCTTCGCGCGAGCGCCGATTCTGGGCCATCTGGGGAGCTACAAAAACATCGAAGCGATGGCGGAAGACACGAAGCCCTGGCTCAAACAGATCGCCGCCGTCAATGATGGCAAGGGCGTTGTGGTAGGTATTCACCTGATTTATGCGATCGCCGTACCCTGCACGGGCAAGGGACAATGTCTGGACTATTTTGGCGACGATCTAGTCGACAAATACATCAAGGCCGCCGCCGCTAGGGGCTGGGTGGTCATCCTGGATACGCAACTGGGGCGGTCGAATCCCGCGGAGGAGGTACAGCGAATGATTGCGAAAGGATACCTCGCCTTCGACAACGTGCATGTGGCGATCGACCCCGAGTTTCACGCGCTTGCCGGTCAGCGAGACCCCGGCACACCCATCGGAACCGTGACGGCCGCGCAGATTAATGACGTGCAGGACATCCTCGACCGCTACGTGAAAAGCGGGAATCTGAAGACGAAGAAGATCCTGATCGTCCACCAGTTCGGCGATCCGACGGTACACGACGGCGTGCCCAACATGATTCAGGACAAGAAGACGCTGAAGGACTATGACAACGTGGAACTGGTCATCAACGGCGACGGGCTTGGCAACCCGGCATCGAAGATCCGGAAATACAACCTAATGACCGACAGCAAGGTTTATCCGTTCATCCACTTTCGCGGGATCAAGATCTTCTTCCCCAATCAGTGGGAGAAGCGCGGCCATTTCGACAAGCCGCCACTCAGCCTGGAGGAGATCTTCGGAATCAAGCCCCTGCCGGGAGGATTGAAGGTGCTGGAGAAGCCGAACGTCGTGATTATCGCCTGATTCGGCCTACTGCACCAGGGCAAATGACTGAATGCCACCGTCATCGCCAAGAACTACGTATTGCGTGCCGTCCACCATGTAGGTCATTGGCGAAGCGCGCCATGCTTGGCAGAGTAGAGTTCCGCGGTTGTTGCGGCTGAATGCAGCCAAGGCCATGCCCGGATTCCGTATTCTCGCTGTAGCGACCGGCAACAGGGTCCCATCCCAAGGGTGTGGAGCTAAAGTGGTGCCATCTGATGGAGGAGATAATACCTGCTTGACTGCCACAGCGGTTGCCTGGGCCAGTTGGCGCATCAAACGTGGCCTTATCGATGATGCGCTACGGGTCAAAGATTGTGATGTCGGCATCGGCAGGCCCGAGAACTCTGAATGAAAGGAGGGTTCAGAAGGTCAAGATCTGCAGAGGAAAGTCGGATCAAGACTGAACACACCCTTCTTGCAGGCTGGACACTGATGCCCTGCCAACTCATATGTCTTGGCAATGTAACGCAATGCGCATTTCGCACAAATCGCCGCCGGCGTTCTTGAATCGATTTCGAATTCCTCGCCACAAACGAGGCAAAGGTGTGGCACGTGGTTCGCGATGCATTTTTCAAATAAATCATGCTCCGGATGATGAGCATAATACTTCTCGCCCTTCTCATCGATGAAGAACGGATTGCCATCACTCCCTGCTGCAATTTTCTTATCGCAGTTTCCACACAAAAACTGAATGCCTTGAGCCATAGATAACTTCTCTGAAAGCCTTAAGTTGTTCGACCCACATGCTGGCATTGAGTGGCCGCTTATGCAAATGAGATGGCCAGTTTTAAGTGCCCTACGTTCAGCCAACATCTGCCATGCCGTTCCTAATTGCTACTCTTCCGGATTCATATTCAAACAAGCACCTCCCGATCTCCCTGTTACGGAAGGGCTGCGCAGCCGGGCCAAGATGCCGCAATCGGCTCAATTTTCCAGATAGCTCCGGGACAACAACGGTTTTGCTTTTTCAAGACCGGCAACCGTTTGAATCTGAACTTCCAAATTGCCAGTTCCCTGATGGCCGATATCTGAGACGTCGCGAGTAAATCCCTGCTGCAATTCCACAAATGCCGGGTCCAGTTTCAACCAGATCGGCAGGTCGCCTTGCAGCACCTTTACGCAAGCGAACTTTTTCAGCCGTCGGAAGGCCACATAATGCTCCAGTTCTCTCACGGTCACATCGCCGCCCAATCGGCAGCGATACACAACAGCCATGTTTCAGCCCAGTCGATCTTTCCGGTGAAACCATCGCCGAATCGCTCCATCACCTGCAGCGTGAACTCACCCCTGTGGTCCATTAGTCAACCGAGGTAGAACAAGCCCTGGTTGATCACGTTCTCGTTCAAGGCGCGCTTGGACTCGATAATGACCGGGCAATAATTTTCGTCCACTCCTAGGAGCTTGTTGAATTAAAGCTCCAGAGCGTTTGGAGGGCTTGGAACGGGTGGTATCTCAAGAGCGTGGGGCCGGGCGGAGAGAGGAACCTTGGTGTTTTTGAGTGATGTGCTGCTGCCGATTTGCTTTTCTGATGCGATATTTACGCGTTTGCCCCTCGAAGTTTGGAAATCCGCCATAGGTTGTAAGCAGCCGTCGCGTACTGGAAGAGCCATCCGACTTTTTCCAGCCCGCGCAACTTCACTTTGCGCAAACCTCCAATAGGTTTCATCCATCCAAAAACTTTCTCGATCAGCGGTCTGCGCTTTTGGATCATCCGATAACTTCGGTGTCGGGTTGTACGATCATCGATCGCGCTGCGACGATGACGGTTGTTTTACGCGACGTGAACGCCGGCTGGACCAAAGGAACAACTGAGATCAACCACTCACCGAAACAAATGAGGCAAACATCACATCGGCACAGTAATGTGCGGCAAGGGCTTTGCTTGGCCTGACGCGCAAGGACCTGAAAGAAGCGAGTGGCATTTTCCGTAGATACGCTGAAAAACATCGAAGCCGGCAAATATAAGCCGCGGGAAACGACAGAGAGAAACTGCCCAACACTCTTGCGGATCGCGGTGTTCAGTAAACAGCGGAAGTAATAAAATTCAAGTTTTTCAAAATAAAGGAAGTGACTCGCCCGCTGATAACTGAAGGGTCAAATTCTAATCCTACTTGGGGAGCCAACAAAGATTTTTCGATGTCCACCGATTCGGCGCGCAATTCGCTCGCGGAGCCCAGAAAGCTTCCCGCGACGGTTTTCCTTCTTGCACAAGCGAACCAACGAACTGTTTCGTGAACTGGCGCTGGCGCACATGGATGGCAGCATCGGACGGGTGCTGCTGAAGTGTCCACGCGTCGATGGGTTGGTGCTCGACAACTTCGCCATGGCTCCGCTGAAAAATAGCGAGCGCCGCGGATAGATCGTTTGGACACCCACGATTTGACACAAAGAGAGGTCGCCGCGTTCGCCGTTACTCATGAACAGGCGCATTAAGGACAGACCGTAGAACACTTGCGCAGGAACAGAATCGGTTCGGAGTTAAGTGAGCTTCTTCTTTTCTCCTAGAAAAATGAAGAACGTGCCGGCCGACACAGAATGCTCCTCCACGAAACCCAGTTTTACGCCGGATTTCGAGAAAGCGCCCAGGATAGCTTTCGCCAGCTGCGGAGCGTTTTTTTTGTCCTGGACAACCAGAGCGAACCCTGTTCCAGTTTTACCGGTCATGACCCTTAGGTTCACCTCCAATCCAGCCATTTGGAGCGTGTCCCGAACAATCCCAGCGAACGACCGTGCTTCGGCATCTTGGCCGTAAAGCCGGATTTCCACCTGAGACCCTTTCAGCGACGACAGTGCGTGCCGGATATCGAATTTCTGCTGGGAAGTAATGGATCGTTGCAGCCGCTTTTCTTCGAATTGCCGGATCTGTTCTTTTTGAAGTTCGCTGGCTCGCTCGAGTTGCTCAATCTGTAGAGCCAATTGCAAATGCGCCTCTTGGGAGCGCTCTAGCTCCTCCGCTGCAGTCTGGATTTGTGAAGCAGCGCTGGTAATCTCCGCCCATTGGCGAACCCTCACCAAGCCGATCTTCGAGATGGCATGAGTAGCGACGATTACGGATATTCCTGCAGCCAAGGCGAGCGCTCCGGTCCCAAGCAGCACCCGATCAAGGGCTCCCCGCAGTGTGACGAAAATCGTTGCTGCCCCGCCCAGCAGAGCGGCCGCTCCGGCCGAATAGCAGATCCGCCGGTAAAACGTCTCTTCGGGCGTGACGGAATTCTGGTCAGGCAGCAACTTTACTTCACCCATCGATGCTTCGTTAGTCCATCCGGAGAACTCATGTCGACCCCTGTCCGAAATAGGATACACGAGACCGGCTTACGGCGTAGCCCGTTCCAAGGAAGGGGCTACCCGTAACATAAAGCGAGTGGGGAAATCCGAAAAGTCAAAGCCCGCCGCCAATCGCAAAGCCGAGTTGCATGATCAGAACCCGGTGGCGCTTATTTGCATGCTGCTAGCTGTTGCGGTGTTTGCCGTATACGGCCGAGCGCTCCAGAATGGATTCGTCAACTTCGATGACGATATCTACATTTACGCCAATCCGCACGTCCTGAACGGTTTGACTTGGGACGGTTTGCGTTGGGCATTTACCAGTGTAAGTTACGTCTATTATCAGCCGTTCACGTGGATCTCGCACATGCTGGATATCGAGTGGTTCGCCTTGAACCCCGCTGGTCACCACATGGTGAGCATCTTTCTTCACGCAGGAACCTCGGTCATGCTGTTTGTCTGGCTGTTCCGTGCCACAGGGCAATTCTGGCGTTGCGCTTGCACCGCTGCCATATTCGCGCTTCACCCGTTGCGTGTTGAGTCTGTAGTCTGGGCGGCTGAGCGCAAGGACGTCCTGAGCGCCTTCCTTTTTACCGCTTCACTGATTGCTTATAGCCGGTATGTCAGGCGGCCTTCAGCAAGCCGGTACTTGTTCACCACGGCCGTGCTGACTTTCGGCCTGCTCGCCAAGCCCATGCTGGTCAGCGCGCCCTTGCTCTATCTTATAGCCGACTATTGGCCATTGCGGCGTTCGCAATCGTTTTTAAACTTGGTCCGGGAGAAAGTACCGTGGTTCATCCTTTCGGCAATCTTCGCCGCGCTGACCTTTACGGGCCAGCAGAAAGCGAAGGCTATGGAGATGCTGGGGAACCTATCGTTTGCGCATCGGGTAGAGAATGCCTTGATTTCGTACGCGCGGTATCTGGGTAAAACCGTTTGGCCCAGTTCACTTTCGGTGATCTATCCCTATGCGCACTCTCTTCCGCTTTGGCAGGGACTTGCCGCGGCGGTTCTCGTGCTCGGAATTTCCGCGGCAGTGTTCTACTATCGCAGAGTTTGCCCGTATCTTTTTACAGGGTGGTGCTGGTTCGTGGTAAGCCTGCTGCCAGTAATCGGCGTGGTGCAGGTCGGCATGCAGGCGATGGCCGATCGGTTTACATACGTTCCTTCTATCGGGCTATCCGTAGCGATCGTGTGGGACGCTGCCGGTTTATCTGAGAGATTTCGCTGGCCTGTATGGCGAACCGCGGTAATCGCAACGGGAGTTTTGATGGGGCTAGCCACGCTGACCTGGACCCAAGTGGGCTACTGGCATGACAGCATCTCGCTCTTACAGAATACGGTCGCAAACACTGGCCCGAACCCTTTAGCGGAACAAAATCTGGGTGTTGCGCTGGAAGAAGCGAATCGCAATGCGGAAGCGCTTGCTCATCTTTCCGCGGCCGTCCGCTATGCTCCGGATATGTTCCAGGCGCAATACAACCTGGGCAAAGCGCAAGCAGGCTTAGAACAGACCGAAGCTGCTATCGCCAGCTTCTCGCAAGCCTTGCGCGTGAAACCGGATTATGCGGAAGCTTATTATGCGCGTGCGGCGATGTACCAGAAATTGAAGCAGATCGACAAGGCCGGTGCCGATTTAGCGCAGGCCCTCAAATTCGGACTTCCGCTCAACTATCAAGCGGAAGCTTACAACAATTTAGGGGTTGTAGCCGCCAGTTCCGGTGATCTACCAGCCGCAGCGGCTTATTTTCAAAATGCTGTTCAGGTGCGGCCGGACTTCCCTGACGCGCAGGTGAACCTCAGTGTTGCGCTATTGCAGTTGGGCCGGGACATTGAAGCGCGCGAGCGTTTAACAACGGCAATAGCCGCGACGCATGGAGCGCCAGCAGTCCGCCAAGCCCTTGCCCGGCTGCAACGGGCGAAGTGAAGCTTGCCGATAAGAATTCTATTGAAGGTTCACGGTAGCCGAACTGGAAGCACCCACCGAGTTCGTCATCGTCACCGAAACAGAAACGATGGTTCCCACGCTTCCGCTCACAGAGATGGGAACGGTCATGGAAAACTGGGAACCCGTAAGGAGCGAGTTCGGGTCCTGATACCACTGGGCAAAGAAGGTGCCCAAGTCGAGCGTCGCATCCGGCGTTTGCAAGGTGATTCCGGGCGCGGCGTTGAAATGGAAAGCAGCACTCTTCATGTCTCTTGTAGTGGAGAATCCGGTCACAGTCAACTGGAACCCGCCGTTGGTCGAAGAGGCGGTCACGTTCCTGATCACAGGAGCACTTGGGGTAATCAGTGTGACCGTCGTCGGCGCAGGGCTGGGCGTGATATCGGTGCCGGCCGATTGCAATGCAAACGTAATCTGAATAGTCCCGGCAATGGTGCCGGCCTGGAAAGGAAGGGTCGCCTGGGTTGTGTTCGCGGGAATGGTGAACTGGATGGTTCGCGAACCGTTGGAGAACAGAAGGTCGCTGCTGTCCCCCGGGTTTGGCGTAAGACTTAGGGTGGCCGTGACAACGATCGGCAAGGGGTACGGAGCGCTTAAGGTAATGGTGACTGTCGGCTGATCCCCCGCGGTTACGCTTGCAGAGACCTCAGCGCTAATCGCCGGGGCAGGCTGCGAAGGTCCTGAGATGTGCAATTGGAAAGACTGCTGGGCGCTTGCGCCGCTACTGTCCGTCACCTTAACCACGAATCCGAAGTCGCCAGCCTGAGAGGGCAACCCGGATAGCGCGCCGTTGGGCAAAAGGGTTAGGCCCGGAGGAAAGCTGCCGCCGGCGAGCGACCATGTGACAACACCGGTGGTGTTGGCTGCCTGGAATATTTGGGTGTAGATCACCCCCGCGGTACCCGGCGGAAGAACGCCAGCTGTTTGAATGCTAATGGCGGGAGCGCTGATGACCAAGCTGATGACAGTTTGCGCTATCACGCCGGTGGCATCGGAAACCTGGAGGGTAAAGGTGAATGTCCCGGTCTCCATGGGGGTTCCGGAGATGACACCCGTTACGCTAGACAAGGTAAGTCCCGAGGGCAAAGCTCCTGAAACAATTGACCACACGTACGGCGGCGCGCCCTGGGTAGCAATGGGTGTAAAGGTGAACGCGGTACCGGCAGGCGCGGTTGCCGAAGCCGGTGCGGTAAGCATTACCGGGTTCACCACCTGCACCGAAACGAGGCGTGACACAACGGCTTGTGCGCCATCTGTAACTTGCACGGTGAACGTCGCAGTACCCGGCGCAGAAAAGACTGCCGAAACCAAGCCGCCGGGCGACACTGAAACCGTGCCGGCCGAAGCCGATCCGATGAGCGCGAAGGTATAGGGAGGGGTGCCTCCGGTCGCACTCAGGGACGTTCTGCACGGTACGCCAACGGCACAGGGCCCCGCAGCCGCCACCAGCGATAGCGGCAAGCCCGATGAAACCAAGAGCGTGAACTGCTTCGAAACGATGGCGTTGGCGGTATCCGTCACGGTCGCATACACGGTGAAGGAACCAGCAATGGGCGGAGTACCGCTCAGCACCCCGTTAGCTGAGAGTGCAAGCCAGGAAGGCAGACTACTCCCCGACCATGTATAGATCCCGGTTCCGCCGCTTGCCGAAAGGGTTGCTGCATATGGCGTGTTGATGAGACCAGCCGGTAGCTGAGAGCCGGCAGAGATCGTCAGAGGAGCGCTGATCGTGAGTAGGAAGGTTCGTGCGGCGGTGCCCCCGCTCGAGTCAGAGACGGTTACGGTGAAGCTAGCAGAACCGGGCGCGGAGGGTTGACCGGACAAAAGCCCTGAAATGCTTAAAGCAAGTCCGGCGGGCAGGCCGGTAGCGGTCCATCTGTAGGGCTGGACTCCTCCTGCGGCTCCCAATTGGAAGGAGTACTGTTGCCCCACAATGACCGAAGGAAGGGGTGTGGTGCTGGTGACCGTCAGTGCCGTGGAGATCATCACGGTAAACGCTCGCGTTGTGGATTGACCGGTTTGTGCATCCGCTACGGTCACGTTTAATGTTGTTGCGCCTGGGTTCGAGGGGGTACCTGACAACAGTCCTGTCGCGCTTAATGTCAAAGAAGGAGGCAAGCCGGATGCGGTCCATGAGTATGCGCCGCTTCCGCCGTTTGCAGCAAACTGAAGCGAGTACGGAACCCCCACCGTTGCGGGAGAAAGAGGCGAGGTAGTTGTGATCACCGGCGGACTCAGGCCCACGATAGTGAGCGTGAAAGTCTGTGTTGAGCCGTTGCCGGGATTGGTGGTGTCAGCCGCCATCACCGTGAACGTCGCCATGCCGCCAAATAGAGGATTTCCGTAAAGAAGACCGCCGGGGGTCAGGGTGAGCCCGGCCGGCAACCCTGAGGCTGTCCAGGTGTAATTGCCTGATCCTCCTCTGGCGGCCAACTGAACGGAATATCCGTTAAACACCGTGGCCGCGGGCAGGAGCGGGGGAGTTACGATGCTCACCGCGGAGGTGACTTGCACGGTAAAGTTAGCCGTCGCGGTGTTGTTCTGCGAATCCGTAACAGTTGCGGTGAAAGTGACGGAGCCGGGGTTAGGCGGAATTCCGGTCAGGAAACCGGTGGCGCTCAAAGTGAGCCAGTGAGGAAGCCCGATGGAAGTCCAGGAGTAGTTGCCGGAACCGCCCGATGCTCGGAATTGCTGTGAATAGACTGACCCCAGCGTTGCGGAAGGAAGCGGTGAGGTGTTGCCGATGGCCAGAGCAGCGCTGATGGGTAACGTGAAGTTCCCGTCAGCCGCACTATTCTGCGTATCAGTTACGTGAACACTGAACGAGACAGGACCGGGCGATTGCGGGGTTCCGGTCAGAAGGCCACTCGAAGACAAATTGAATCCTGGAGGAAGACTAATAGCGGTCCAGGTATAACCTCCGGCTCCGCCGGAAGCGGTGAACTGGAGAGTATACGGGGTTCCCACGGTTGCGGCGCTTAAGAGCGTTGCGTTGTTTATGGTTAAGGCTGAGTTGATCGTCAGCCCGAATGTGCCGCTGGCGGTTCGCGCAAGGGAGTCTGACACGGTGGCGGTGAAAGCTACCGAACCCGCGCTGGGCGGGGTTCCGGAAAGCACTCCTGCAGCGTTCAGATTGAGCCATGAGGGAAGGTTGGACCCGCTCCAGGTGTAAACGCCGGAACCGCCCGATGCGGTGAACTGCTGCGAGTACGCGACTCCTACCGTCCCGTACGCAAGCGGCGAGGGAGTTCCGATTGTCAGCATTGCGTTTACTGGAAGAGTGAACGTCGAACTGGTTCGGTTGGCGGCGGCATCAACAGCTGTGATAGCAAAAGTTACGGGCCCGGCCGTAGGCGGTGTTCCAGATAGCGTGCCGCTTGAGGATAGCGTGAGCCAACTGGGCAATGCCGTTGCCGCAGCCCATGTATAGGCACCGGTACCGCCGTTAGCAGCAAATTGGATAGTGTATGCCACTCCAGCGGTAGCGGCCGGTAGCGGCGATACGGTAGTGATAGTTAGGGTAGCGTTCGATTGAAGCGTGAAGCTCTTCGTGACCGACTGAGAAATTGAATCGGTTGCCGTCACCGAGAAGGTCACGCTGCCCGCGCTTGGCGGATTGCCTGACAGGACACCGCTCGAAGAAACAGAAAGCCAAGTGGGTAAGGAAGCGGCGGTCCACGTGTAAGCCCCGAAGCCGCCTGACGCGGCGAACTGCGCCGTATAGGCTGTACCGACCGTTGCGGGCGGGAAGGGTGACGCAGTGGTGATGGTTAACGTAGCGTTCGATTGCAACGTGACGCTCTTGCTCATCGATTGCGACTGAGAATCGGTTACCGTCACCGAGAAGGTCACGCTGCCCGCGCTCGGCGGAGTGCCTGACAGGACCCCGCTCGAAGAAACAGTAAGCCAAGTGGGTAAGGAAGCGGCCGTCCACATGTAGCCAGGTGCTCCACCTGAGGCGACGAACTGTAACGAGTAGGGCGCGCCCACTGTAGCGGAGAGGAGAGGAGATGTTGTGGTGATACCAAGAGGAGAATTTACCGGCAGGGTGAAAGAGCCAGTAACAGTTTGGCCGTCCAGATCTTGCACGGTGACAGGAAAGTTGACCGACCCGGCGGAAGGGGGTATGCCCACCAGAACTCCGCTGGAGCTGATTGTGAGCCAACTGGGCAACCCAGAGGAACTCCAGTTATAAGAGCCGGACCCTCCCGACGCGGAGAACTGGGATGTGTAGGCAGCGCCCAATGTCGCTGGCGGCAACATGGAAGCGGTTGTGATGCCTAACGCCGGGTCAACAGGGAGGGTGAAGTTCGCGGTAACGGTCCGATTCTGCAAATCTGTCACTGTCACCGAAAAAGTGGCGGGCGTGGCGTTGGGCGGTGTTCCCGTCAGCAGGCCGCCCGATGCCAAACTTAACCAGGAGGACAATGCGGATGCCGTCCAGGTGTAAGGGGCGCTTCCGCCGGAGGCTGTGAATTGGAGCGAGTACGCAGTGCCAACTACTGCTGTTGGCAGGGGTGATGAGTTCCCGATCGTCAAAGTGCTGTTGACAGGTAGTGTGAAGTCCCCCGAGTCCGCCGTGTCTTGAGAATCGGTAACGGTTACGGAGAAGGTAACCATCACGGCGCCAGGCGGAGTACCACTCAGATATCCGCCTAAGGTAAGCGTCAACCAACTCGGCAGAGAAGTTGCATGCCAGAAATAAGGACCGACTCCGCCGGAAGCGGTGAATTGCGCTGAATAAGGCACCATCACCGTAGCCGCGGGCAGCGGGGAACTCGTCGTGATACCGAAGACCGCGTTCACGGGAAGGGTAAAACTACGGCTGACTGCATTGCTCAACGTGTCGGTAACCGTGGCGGAAAATGTGACTGAGCCGCTAGACGGCGGAGTGCCCGTGATCAGGCCGCCGGCGGTCAAATTAAGATAGCTCGGAAGGTTAGAAGAGGTCCAGGTATACGATCCGGATCCGCCGGAGGCTGCCAATTGCAGTGAATAAGCAGAACCGGTTGTTGCACGCGGAAGGTGCGAAGTGGTGCCGATAGTCAACGCCGCATCCACCGGTAAAGTAAAATTCGCCGAAGCGCTGGCAGACTGCGAGTCCGAGACGCTCACCTGGAATGAGACCGGCCCCGCAGTGGACGGTGTGCCGCTCAAATAGCCAGCCATTGTGAGAGTCAGCCAAGTAGGGAGATTGTTACTGGACCAGCTATAAGTGCCATTACCTCCAGAAGCCGTGAAATTGGCGGTGTATGGAACGCCCACCGTGGCGGGCGGCAGCGGCGAGGTATTGTTGATGGTCAGGGCCGCATTAACAGGCAACGTGAAGGGCTTATTGACCGTATTGCTGGCGGAATCCATCACTGTTACGGTGAAGCCGATTGCCGTTGTGCTCGAAGGCGTACCGGTAAGAACGCCTCCCGAGCTAACTGCGAATCCGGCAGGCAAGCCGGAAGCGGACCACGAGTAGTTCCCGGCTCCGCCGGAAGCACTAAAGGTCGCCGAATACGCCGAGTTGAGGGTAGCTGCTGGTAGCGGAGACGTGGTCCCGATGGTGAGGACTGCATTCACCGGCAAAGTGAAGACTCTGCTCACGGCGGTGTTGGCCACATCCGTGACGCTGGCAGTGAAAGAGACCGCGGTGGCGGCGGGTGGCGTTCCGCTGAGAGTGCCTGAAGAGCTAAGGGTCAGCCAGCTGGGAAGATTTTGGCCAGCCCACGTATACCCTGCGCCGCCGCCCGAAGCCGTGAGAGTCTTGGAATACGCTACTCCCATTGTGGCAGGGGGCAGGGGACTAGCCGTATTGATGGTCAGCGCGGCATTGACCGGCAGGGTGAAGTTCCCGATCACTTGATTGGACGCGAAATCGTTGGCTGTTACCGCGAAGGTGACTGGCCCGGCGGAGGGCGGAGTTCCCGATAAAACGCCGGTCGAAGATAGAGTTAACGAGGCGGGCAGCCCCGTGGCGCTGAATGTATAAGGCGAAACGCCTCCTGACATCGAGAACGAAGAGCTATAAGCGACCCCGGCGGTAGCAGGAGCTAACGGCGAAGTCGTTACAAACATCAAGCTTGCCGCGGCATTTACCGGAAGAGTGAAGGGGCGCGTCGAAGTCGCGGAAACTGAATCCGTAACTTGAACTAAGAAGGAAACGGGGGAAGAGGTTCCGGATGGCGGTGTACCGCTCAGAACACCGGCGCTGGAAAGAGAAAGCCAGGACGGGTTGTTGATGCCGACCCATGTATACGGCGCAATTCCGCCGCTTGCTGCGAACGTAGCGGAGTAAGCAACACCTATCGTGGTAGCCGATAGGGGTGAAGTTGTAGTGATGGCAGGCGCACTCACAGCGATGGTGAAGTTCTTCGATGTGGAGTTGTGTGTAGGCGTTTGCGAGTCGGTAACGGTGAGCGTTAAAGAGAAGGTGCCTGTGGTGGGTGGTGTTCCGCTGAGAGCGCCAGAACTGCTCACCGATAACCAGGAGGGAAGTCCGGTTCCCGTTACTGTAAAGGGAGAGATACCTCCACTCCATGCGATTTGTGCGGTGTAGGCTTGACTTGGGCGTCCATTGGGAAGCGTGGAAGGCGTCGTAATCTGGATCGCAGCGGCGGGATTAATGGTTAAGAGTAAGATTGCCTGCGCCGTCTGGTTGCTTTGATTGGTAACAGTGAACGTAGGATTGAAGCTGCCGGTTTGCGTCGGCGTGCCTGAAAGCGCTCCTGTGCTTCCACCAAGTGTCAAACCAGCCGGAAGTCCCGTTGCACTGAATGAGTACGTTGCCGGTGGAGATCCGCCGCTGGCCATGATGTTGGCCGAGTAGGCTGTGCCAGCTGTACCTGAGGGTAGGTAAATGTTGGTGACGGTGAGCAGCTGATAGAAGTTGAAAGTAAACGCTTTTGTGGTGGTAGCATTCCAACGGTCTGTAAACGTGACACTGCAAAGATACGAAGTGCTTATTACAGAGGGATCAAATTGAACGACGTTGCCAGTCAGTAAACCCGTCGGGCTAAGAATGAAATTAGCGGGCAGTGCGCAATTCGACAACGACCACTTATAAGGAGCAGCGCCGGGAGGATCATAGATCGCATTTGTCAGGAACTGGAGGCTATAAGCAGTGTTGAAGATTCCTTGCTGCGGCGTGGGGTTTGTGATGAGCGGGGCCGGGTTACAGTGCAGCGGCAGGGAGCCTGAGCTGGCTGTGTTCGCAGGAGAGGCCGAGTCGGTCACGCTGATGGTCACTCCAGTCGCGGATTGGCCTGTGCACTTGCCGGCAATGATATTGCTTGAATTCACGGACAATCCAGGCGGAAGTCCGGATACGGAGAATGAATAGGAAGGCGTTCCTCCGTCGGCCGAGTACTGGAAGCTGTAATCGGCTCCTATGGTAGCGTCCGGCAATGAGTAGGGGAGAACGGTCAGCGGCCCCAACAGCCAAGTGGTGTTGTTTAAGGGTGTTCCGCCAAACAGCACGGTCTGGGAGTGAAGGGGGTCATACGCCATGGCCGGTCCGATTCGAGCAGAAGGCGAGGTAGGCAGCGTAATCTGAACCCACTCGCTGTTCTGGTAGTACCACGTATCACCCAGCGGGGTACTTGCGTTGGTGAGATCTACCCCACCGAACAGTACAAACAGATTGCGAGCGGAGTCGAAAGCCATCCCCGGATTACCGCGCGCTGATGGCGAGGCCCCCGGCATTTGTTGGACCCAATTCGTTCCGTTCCAAACCCAGGTATCGTTCGTACCAGTATTCTGAGATCGCGTTCCGCCAAACAGGACCGACCGATTCGAAACGGAATCATAGACAAAGCCGAATTTCTGACGTGCCGTTGGACTTGTAACGGGAGATTTCTGTGTCCAGTTCGTTCCATCCCAAGTCCAGGTATCCCCGATATCGGTGAGAGCCGATTCACCACCGAAGAGAACAACTTGAGAGCGGGCTACGTCGAAAACCATTTCGTGGCCGCTACGGACGGTTGGGCTGGTGGCTGGTGTTTTCTGAGTCCAATTCGAACCATCCCAGACCCAGGTATCGTTCTTAAGATTCGAAACTCCAACATAGCCGCCGAATAAAACAATCTGTTGCCGAACCGAATCGTAAGCCAGGGAATGGCCAGCTCTCGCGGGGGGAGATGTCGCCGGATTGACCAGGGTCCAACTGACGCCATCCCACAACCATGTATCGTTCTGAAGGCCATTAAAATTGCCGCCACCGAACAGCACAAGCTGATGCCGGGTGGAATCGTAAGCCATCGCGGAATCATAACGGGCGGAAGGGCTGGTCGGTAAAAATTGAGGAGTCCAACTGACCGAGCTTGCGGCATACAGCGGGAGGATTGTTGCCGCCAAGAGGACGGTAGTCTTCACCACGTTTTGCGCGAACCTATTAACGTTGTGCGACAAAGAGCACCTTGTAAGGAGAAGCTGCAATATTTAACAGGAGTAGGGGAATGTCATTTACCGGTGCAGCGATTTCATAAATCTGGTTTCCCAGCGAAGACACGAAAGAGCTCTGACACCCGCATCCAAGA
>JAYTGM010000084.1:0-7292 GCA_043733425.1 Terriglobia bacterium | reverse complement strand
CTTGTCGCATTTGGGAATAGGCGAGATTCTCACCACAGTTGGGCAGTGGAAATTGCGAACAGGCTCACCGAACCGCTTCTTACCTGTGAAGCTGTCCTCTCAGAAACATCGTTCCACTTAGGCAATGCAAAGCTGGTAATGAGTTTTATCGAAGAGGGGCTGGTGAACCCGGTATTCCAGATGACGGACCACATTTTGCGACTTAAAGAGCTCGCGACGCGTTATTCAGACAGAAATCCTGACCTTGCAGATTTATGCCTGATTGTGCTGAGCGAAATGAATCCAAAAATTCCGGTACTTACAACCGATTTGAAAGACTTCCGAGTATATAAAAGAGGTCGGCGCGAGACAATCCCCTTAATTCACCCACCGCAATTACACTGATCCAAAATTAGACGACAGGCGCTGACATCTGGACGAAGCGACCCATGCGGCCACGATCGCGAAATTCCACGATTCCGGTGATTTTCGCAAAAAGGGTATCGTCCTTCCCGATGCCTACATTCAGGCCGGGCTTCAGGCGGGTGCCGCGCTGCCGTACGATGATGGAACCGCTGGGAACCAGTTGACCGCCGAATACCTTAACGCCCAACCGTTGCGCGTTGGAATCGCGGCCATTCTTGGAACTGCCTAATCCTTTTTTGTGTGCCATGTTTGTTTGCTGGTGCTAATCCTGATTGAAATTAGATGACGATATCGCCGATCTTCACTTCGGTGTAATCTTGACGGTGCCCTTGCGTGCGCTTGTACTGCTTTTTGCGCTTGAACTTGAACACAATCACCTTTTTACCGCGACCATTTGCAGAGATGGTTGCTTTTACTTTCGCATCCGCCGCTCCGCTACCGGAGAGAATCTCTCCCTCGCCCTTAAATACGGCTAGAACCCGGCCCAGTTCCACTTCAGTTCCGACATCGCCCGCCATGGAGGCGATACGAAGAGTGTCACCCGGCTGAACACGATACTGCTTACCGCCGGCTTCAATAATTGCTTGCATGAAATTTTACCTTGATGTTGGCCCGGGCACACGTTTGCTCAGACTAACTCGTGATTGTTGAGTATAGCGAAACCTTTCCCGCATTACAAGCTTGTGCCCTGAAGTAGGTCAGAGCAGGCCCCAAGACGCGGCAATCTGGATTGTACTTGTTGACGCCTCTCCTGGCCGAATCACCTGGGGAGGCAACTGACGCGACCATGACCGGAACTGGTGACGGCAGATCTCACAGCAGTATGGAAACACTCCAACCGCGCGCCACAGGGCAGAGGAAAACGTCCGGCAGCAAATTCTTCGAACCAACCAGCTTCGGCAACAGGGGCACCGCATGTCTTTCCTTCGGCATTAAGTAAACCCAACTTTAGGGAGAAATCGTACTTCCCGGCCCCTCAATTGCTACTTCGCTGCGTGAGCGATATCACATGAGCGCACTTTAATGGCTGACTCGGTAACGGCGGCTTCAACCGAGACATCCATACAGGCGACCGGAGGAAGCGCAAGATGAAAGTTCAGAACAAGTTGGCGGCATTTTTGATAGTGGCAACGGTTGCCTTGGCGCAAGACCCACCCTCACGCGTGGCGCGCCTGAGTCTGCTGGAAGGGCCGGTTTCATTTCAGCCGGAAAGCGTGAATGAGTGGACCGGCGCCACCTTGAACTATCCGCTTACTACCGGAGATCACCTTTATAGCGATCTGGGTGCGCGTGCCGAGTTGTACGTGGGCCCTAATGCGATCCGGCTTGCCCAGCAAACCAGTTTCGGGTTCTTGAATTTGGACGATCAGACGGTGCAGATCCGTTTAACGGAAGGGTCCATCATAGTTCGCGTGCGTTCCCTTGGCGATCAGGACGTGTGGGAAGTGGATACGCCAAACGGAGCTGTTTCCTTGCTGCGCACCGGCGAATACCGCATCGATACCGATCCGAACCGGAATGCCACGATGGTGACGGTGCGGGCTGGCGAAGCAGAAGTGACGGCGAATGGCAAGAGTTTCCCGGTCCGCCCTCGCCAGACGGCCTATTTTACGGGAGATGGCCGCCAGGAGGGTTTGCAGGACGCGAATCCGCCGGATGATTTTGACCGTTTTTCGTTTGACCGCGATCGCCGCGACGATTCGATGCCAGCGCCCCGGTACGTATCGCAACAGATGGTTGGTTACGAAGATCTGGACCGGTATGGGACCTGGGACCCATCCGATGACAATGGCCCTGTCTGGCGGCCCCGGGTAAGTGCCGGTTGGGCTCCTTACCACGATGGCCATTGGGCATGGCGCGACCCATGGGGTTGGACCTGGATCGATGACGCGCCCTGGGGCTTTGCGCCCTTTCATTACGGCCGCTGGGCTTATTCCAGGGGCGGATGGGGCTGGTACCCGGGCCCTGTAGTTTCGCGGCCGATTTACGCGCCGGCACTGGTAGCCTTCGTTGGCGGTGGCGGCTTCAGCCTTTCCCTCAGCGTAGGGGGCGGTGGTGGAGTTGGCTGGTTCCCACTAGGACCGCGGGAAATATACAGGCCGGCTTATCATGCATCCCAGCGGTATGAGCGTGAACTGAATGGCCGTGATTACAACAATTACACTGTCAATCGAAACGTCACCAATATTTACATCAACCGGAATGCTCCGGGGGCTTTCAGTGCTGTTTCGCGGCAGGATTTCGTGAGTTCACGGTCGGTGCAACGCTCCGCCTTCCGCAACTCGCAGGATCAGTTCCGCTCCGCCCAGGTTTCTGGGTTTTCACCCGGCTTGGCTCCCCAACGCGAAAGTCTTCTCGGCGGCCCTCAGGGGGGAACGGTGGTTCGTCCCCGTGACGCAGTGTTGAATCGCGAAGTTATTGCCCGCACGCCTCCGCCGGCTGCACCGGTAAGTTTCGAATCGCGCCAACAGGCAATCCGTGAGAACCAGGGCCGGCCGCTTGCACCGGAACAGATCGATTCTCTGCGGGGTAACCAGAACAATATGCGGCAGCCTGCGGTACGCTCTGCAATTTCGCCGAACCAAGGTTTCGGACGCAACGCCGGATCCGTTCCCGGTTCTATAAATGTTCCCAATAACGGCAACTTCGGACGCAATCCAGACCGGCGTCTTCCCCAGACTGCCCAACCGCAGGTAAACCAGCCCGTGCCACAACAGGCAGTACCCCAAGGAAATCGCGGATTCGGGCGCAATGCTTCTCCCGAACAAGCTAATCCTAAAGCGGTGCCCCAAGCTGTACCCGAAGCTGTACCCCAGCCGAATGCAATGCCCGAAGACCGGCGGAATCGTCGGCAGCAACCGAATAATCCTGCTACCGATGCGCAGCCGAATCGCGGGTTCGGCCGAAGCGCACGGCCTGATTCTGCGGCTCCGCAGCCGAATGTTCCCGCGGAAACCCGCCAACCTGCTCAGGCTGCGCCGCGTCAAGATCCACCGCAGGAAAACCGCGGATTCGGCCGTAATTCACAGCGGCAACAGGCTCCACAATCGGAGCCCCAAGCGACACCGCCGCCCGCTCCCCGGAATGAAGCTCCCGCACCAAACCGCGGCTTCGGCCGTTCGGCGCAGCCCGCCCAGCCGGAGCCTCAAGCTGCTCCCCGCGTAGAACGGCCAGTTGAACGCCCCGCGGAAAACCGGGGATTTGGCCGTGCTTCCAAGCCGGAACCGGAGAAGCCAAAAGACGAAAAGCCGAAGCCGCAGTAACGCCTCACGATTTTGGTTTTTGGCTTTAGAGAATCACTTCAAAATCGAAGCGGTAACGCCGGTGATAGTTTCCAAAAGCAATGCCATGGTCCGGGTCTGCAATGTTGCTATGAATCGCTAAAGGGTTGAAGTGGTTAGTCAGATTGAACCCGGTGAGCGACAACCGGATGGCGTACTTAGGGTTCCATTTGAAATCCCGCATCACGCGCGCGTCAGCCGAAAAAAAGTTTCTCAAGCGGGTTTGATCGCGATAGGGAACTCCGGAATAGGCTTGCAACTGATCCAGCTCCGCGTAGGCGAACCCGTTCCTGTATTCCACGGTAGGCAGAATTTTCAATTGCCAGAAGGGCATATTCGCGCTGCCCCAAATCAGAAAGCGGTTTGGAATGTCGCCGGGCAGGCTTGAGTAGACATTGGGTCGAAGAATCGGGTTCGCGTAGTTGCCCAGAAAGCTATCGAAAGTATTTTGACTTCCCTCGGCGCGGCTATGAGTATAAGAGAAAACTAACTGCTGGCCGCCTTCCCAACTGAGCCTTCCCGTCAATTCCAGTTGACGGTAGCGGGAAGATCCGTCTCCATTTAAGACCACTTCGTTGGAAGCGTCCAGAAAAGCGGGTTCCAAAACAATGAGTCCCACTGAGCGGTTGTCGGTATAGACCGCTCGAAACCGCAGCAGCCGCGAGAAGCTGTGTTCCACCTGTGCGTTCCACGTGCTGCCCCTGGGTGAAAAATCGCCGGCCACTCGCTTGCCTCGAACTAGAAAAGTTTTTGGTCCCGCCACGTTGCCAATCACGTTGGTAAATAAGGTTGGGATGCCGATAATGTTGCCATCAGGCCCATACGAAGTGACCAGGCGGTTCGGGTAACGGCTGAAAGCATATACATCTGTCGGAATGTGATCGTAAAATTCCCCGTAGCCAAGACGGAAAACCGTGCGGCCATTCGTGAAAGGAATCCAGGCAAGCCCGGCGCGAGGCGCAACCCGCAGACTGGATGCCAAGCGCTGGTGTTCCACGCGAATTCCATAATCGAAGGCAAGCTTGGGATGTAAAGACCAATGGTCCTGAAGATACGTGGTGAACTCCAGGTCGGTGCGCTTGTACTGGCCCTGGTTTGCAAAATCGATCCGCTGGATCCGCTGTCCCGCGGCATCCAAAATGTTTACCGGACGAAACGCAAAGAATCCGCGGTTATTGACGACCGTGAGCGACGTGCCCACTTTGAATTGATGCGTACCTACAAACCGCGCCGGAGCGGGTGACCAGCCTTCCAGCCACTCTCTGCGCCAGGCATCGCGGCTCTGCGTACCGAAATAATTGCCGCTGTTGCCCTGCGGCGCGAGCTGCATTTCCCCCGGCCCCTGCGCGCCGATGAAGGTGTGGAAGCGCTGCATGGATAGCGAACTATCGAGTGTGCCGCCGAAAAAGCCCAGGTGATCCGCCAGGGTTGCCACATAGGCACGCTGTGCATAGCTGGGGGTAACCGGTTGGGGCGTAAAGTAATCGGGATTGACGAAATCGATATGTTCCGGACTGTAGTGATACGTGAAATTAATGATTTGCCGCTGCGAGGCGATGAAATCGAACTGAGTAAACGAATTTACGCGCTCCTGCTTCGATTCGTTGTGCGGGTACGGCAGGGTCCTGTTAGAGCGTTTATCGAGGAGGTATTGCAGAGCTGTGTTCAGGTAAAGGCGGTTCGCAATAATCGGACCGCCCACGACGCCCCGCGGAGTCTCATTGCGGATGCCATTGATGTGGTAGCTGCGGATGCGGAAATCGGGAAAGGGATCGTTCAGATCAGCATGCCACTTATCCCCGCCGCGGCGGGTTTCGACGGCCACCACGCTCTGTGTGAATCGTCCGTATTGCGCAAGAAATGGCGTATTTAAAACGTTAACCGTTTCGATGCTATCGACCGGAACCGTTTGAGCGAACTTACCGGTGGCAGGGTCCGTGACGTCAGTCTGATTGACGACAAGGGAACTGCGCTCCTCGCCGGCTCCGTCAATTTTGAGCTCACCGTTTTGGGCGCGCACAATACCGGGGACAAGGGGGAGCGTATCGGCCACGGTAGGCGGGTTCGAAGGAAGGTTCTTTACTTCGGCGGGGCGCAGTTCGTAATTTTGAGAGGAACTCTGTTCCACGGGCGGCGCGGTATCGGTCACTTCCAGGCGCGTCTGATTCATGCGCGGCGTAAGCGCCAGGCTAACCTGCATTACGGGTTGCGCGCCAACGGCGATTGTAGTGCTTCGGTCTTCGAAGCCTTCTTTCGAAGCGCGGACGGTCCATTGTCCGCAGGGAATTGTTCTAAATACGGCCATGCCCTCTGAGCGAGTTGTTTCGACTCCTGCATCGACACCCGCGAAGGAAACGCGCACCTGGGCGTCGTACACCGGGCTTTCCAGGGAATCTTTGACGGAAACGCGCAACTCTGCCGGGCGGCACTCCTGCGCTAACGCGTTAGATGCCGATAGGGACCAAAAAAGGATTGCAACGAACTTACCCACCCTGCTTAAAATGCTAGCAGACGCATCTTAAGCATTCGGCACAGCGCCATCGCTTGGGGTGCAGCGGATGAAATTTGGGGTGATACCGAATCGCTGCTGGTAGGCCGTCGACACGCGCTCCTGGAACCGCCCTACCGCTTGAGGAGCGAGCAGATTTACGGTGCAACCGCCGAAGCCGCCGCCGGTCATACGGGCACCATAGCAACCTTCCTGAAGCTTAGCGGTTTCGACCAGAAAATCTATTTCCGCGCAGCTGATTTCGTAATCGCGCCGCATGGATTCGTGAGACTGGTAGAACAGTTCGCCCATGAGCTTCAGGTCAGTGTTGCGTGCTGCGGCGACGAACGATTGCACCCGGATATTTTCGGTGACTACGTGGCGGGCGCGGCGGAAAATGACATCTGGCATCGGCGTGGCTTGCAATTTTTCAAGAGTGGCGTCGCGTAACGAGGCTACGTGCAGGGCCTCAGCGGCGGCAGCGCATTCGGCCACGCGCTGCTTGTAGGCGGAATTGCCGAGGGCGTGCTTCACCATGGAATTCACTGCCCAGATTTCAAGCTTGTCGGTATGCGGCAGCGGAACGTAATCGTGAGTTAGTGACCGGCAATCGATCAGCACCGCCTGATCTTTGCGACCGAACACGGAAACGTACTGGTCCATGATGCCGGAAGGTACGCCGACGAATTCGCGTTCGGCGCGCTGGCAGAGTTTGGCTAGTTCGAGAGGGGCGATGGGGCGGCCGTTCAGAAGAGCCAGCGCGCTGGATACTTCGAGAGCAGCGGAAGAGCTGAGGCCCGCGCCTTCGGGAACGGTGCTGCTGATAGACAATTGCGTTGATTCAATCGGGAAGCCGAGCTTGATTAACTGTTGTGCGACTCCGATCGGATAATCCACCCAGTCTTTTTCGGGCTTCGCCGATATAATCTCGTCGCGTTCCCACACGGCGGTCTCTTTGTATTCAAGCGAGTTGATACGCAGACGGCCACCTTCTTCCGGATTGACGATGACCGATGTGGCCAGGTCGAGCGCGATTGGCAGTACGAAGCCCAAGTTGTAATCGGTGTGTTCGCCGATCAGATTGACACGGCCCGGCGCGCTGTACGTCGGGCTCATGC
>JAYTGM010000083.1:0-2615 GCA_043733425.1 Terriglobia bacterium | reverse complement strand
CTTTTCGACGCGGATTTCTTCTTAGTGCTTCTGGCCTCAAGAAGTGAGGGGCAGAGCAAAATCAGGAGTAAGATCGGGAGTAGTTTGAAGTTTTTCATCGCGCGCTAAAGTCCTTTGTGGAACTTACAGCAGAAGACGCGAAGATGCCAGTGCCCCTTGCGGGACGTGTCCGGGGAGCAACCGGAATCAGTAGTGTCGCGGAAATACCCTATCGTCGTCAAGCTCTTTATTGCAATTAGCTTACCGTGATTTATGCAGGTTGACTATACCCTGTGGACGGCTAGGGGTTGGTAAGCGTTCCATTCCAGATCTAGCCCGCTGTCCAGCCCCCATCAATCGGCAGGATACTGCCATGCATAAAATCGCTGTTCGGACTGGCCAGATAAAGCACCAGATCCGCCACTTCATCCGGCCTGCCCATCCTGCCCACCGGTTGCCTCTTGTGCAATTCCTTGCGGGTTTGCTCTTCCTCACCGGGGTGATACTTATGGAGATATGCGTCGACGAAAGGAGTTTCCACCGTTCCCGGGCAAATGCAGTTGGCACGCAGTTCCGAAGGGTAATCCACCGCAAGCTGCCGGGTCATCGCGATTACCGCTCCTTTGGTCGCGCAGTACGCAAAACGCCGTTTGACTCCAATCAGACCAGCGACCGAGCCAATATTAATAATCTTTCCGGGCCCAGGCTGCGACTTTTTCAGAAGCGGAATGCAGTGTTTCGTAACCAAAAACAGACCCTCAACATTCACCCGAAGCAATCGCTGCATCTCTTCCAGTTGAGTCTCCTCAATATTCCCCACAGCCCCGATGCCTGCGTTATTTACCAGAATATCCAGACACGGCACGGTAGCCAGCCCGTTTTTGATCGCAGTCTCATCGGTAATGTCCATAATGACAACTTGCGATTGACCCAACTCCCGCGCCAGCGCTTCTGCCTTCGGCGCGTCCACATCGGCAATCACAAGAGTGGCTCCGGCACCCCGCAACGCGCGGCAGGATGCTTCGCCAATACCGCTTGCGCCCCCTGTCACCAATGCTGTTTTACCAATAAGCGAAAATGAACAATTCACCACGGAATTGTATCTCTTTCTTATGATTGCGACAGAATCACGGCAGAAATGAGCGAACTGAAACTTCTGCAAACGGAAATTGTGGAGTGTACTAAATGCCCGCGTCTGGCTGCCTACATCAGGCAAGTGGCTTTAGATAAACGTAAGCAGTTTGCTTCGGAGCATTATTGGGGCAAGCCGGTGCCGTCTTTTGGTGATCCGGAGGCGCGCCTGTTAATTGTCGGGCTGGCTCCTGCCGCTCATGGCGGTAACCGGACGGGACGTGCGTTTACGGGCGATCGTTCAGGCGATCTGCTTTACAAGATTCTTTACGAAACGGGTTTTGCCAACCAGCCTAACGGACGCACGGCTCACGACGGACTCGCTCTTAGCGGATGCTGGATCAGCCAGGTAACTCATTGCGCTCCTCCCGACAACAAACCCTCCCCAGGTGAAATCCTCAACTGCCGGCACTGGCTCCGAAGCGAACTCCAGATGCTCTGGCCAGGGTTGCGGGCCGTGGTCGTGCTGGGCAAAATAGCTTTTGACGGCTACCTCGCAACATTGAAAGAAACGCACGAAGTAAATCGTTCCATGCTGTTCGGTCACAATCGCTTGAACGTTACTGGCGCAAATGACCCAAAGCTTCTCAGTTCCTATCACCCCAGCCAGCAAAATACTTCGACCGGCCGGTTGACCGAGCCGATGTTTCGCGACGTGTTTGAGCGGGCGCGGTCAATTTGCGCTGCTCCGTAGACGTTAAGTTCTCTCACTATGCGGCTGTGCCGGGAGGTTCATTGCAGCCTGAAAGTTAACTCTGATATGTTAAAGGAGTATTTGACTGGCCCGCAAACCCGGCGGCGTTTCCGCATGCGCCTTGATTAGCTCGCTTTCAAATCAAAAGGAGAACAGTGAAAAACATATTCGTGGGCAACCTGGACTTCGGCGCGACCGACGACCAGGTTCGCACCATTTTCGAGGCATATGGCACTGTAGATCGCGTTAGCATCAAGACCGATCGGGAAACTGGGCGATCGCGGGGCTTTGCGTTCGTGGAAATGTCAAATGAGGCCGAAGCAGAACGAGCGATTGCGGCCCTCAATGGAACCAATTTAGGTGGTCGGGCACTCAATGTAAATGAGGCCCGTCCCAAAACAGAAGGTGGCGGTGGTGGCCGTCCCTTCGGCGGTGGTGGCGGTGGCCGCCCGGGTGGCGGTGGTGGCGGCGGCTACGGCGGTGGTGGTGGTGGTGGCGGCTATGGCGGTGACCGCAGTGGTGGCAATGATCGCGGCGGTGACCGTGGCGGCGGCGGGAAAACACGCCGCGAGCCCAGATGGTAAATTTGCGGCGCTAAACGCGCCGATTCATAGGCATGGGAGAACTTTATGGCTGGAAGATCTAGTACTACTTTTCAAAAACGTCAGAAGGAACTCGCTCGGCAGGATAGGCAAAAAGAAAAGGCTGCAAAGCGGGTGGAGCGCAAAGTCGAAAGCGCCAATGCCGGTCCTCGCAACCTCGATGACGATATCGATTACAGTCTGCAATATCAACCGGATGCCGAAGTGTT
>JAYTGM010000082.1:0-18237 GCA_043733425.1 Terriglobia bacterium | reverse complement strand
CGCCCGCGCGGCAGCCATTTCCACGACAGGTTTATCGCGCCGGCCACCACGCCGGAACGCCCGAGTGTTGTTTTTGTTTCTCCGTACCCCATCATGCCGCCTACGCATGGAGGGGGCGTTTTCATGTATCACACGCTTCGTGAACTTTCGCGCCTCACGGAAGTGCATGCGCTTGTAATGCTGGATTACGATCATGAGCAGACGGCTAACCTGGAACTTTCCAACTTCTGCGCTTCGGTCACGCTCCACGTCCGGCGGGGAATGGATCAGCCTAATCTGGGCTCCATCACGCCGCATGCTGTACATGAGTTTGAAAGCAGAGACGTGCTCTGGCTGATTGACCGTGTGATGCTGCAAAAAAGGGCAGACGTCCTGCAGCTGGAATATACGGCTTTGGGCCAATACGCGGCCAGATACCGGCGCACCGTTTGCGCTTTATTCGAGCACGACGTCTACTTTCAATCTATCGGCCGCGGTTTGAAATTCATGCGCGGATCGGTAGACAAGATCAAAGCCCGATGGGAGTATCTGCGCGCGATTCGCTATGAGTTAAGCATGCTTCCACGATGCGATGCCGTGCAGGTGTGTACGCGTGAAAACCGGGAGTATCTGGCGCGATTTCTGCCCGGTTTGTCACCGCAGATTCAAGAAGGTTTACGGGCAGGTATCGCCTCCGCTGAATACGCTTTTCCAGGCGGCCCGCGAAGCCCCAAGACGATGTTGTTTCTTGGCAGCTTCCGGCATGTGCCGAATCAGATTGCTCTCGATTGGTTTACCAGGGAAGTACTGCCCTTGATTGTGGCGCGTTGCCCCGAGGCGAAGTTACTGGTGGCAGGCTCCGACCCGCTTCCCGCGCACGCTTATCACGATCCCCTGAACGCTATCCGGATGCTCGGCTTTGTCGAAGATATCAATTTACTCTTCGCAACTACGGCTGTCTTTGTCTGCCCGATTCGCAGCGGTTCCGGCGTGCGCGTCAAACTGCTGGAGGCGTTCGCGAGCGGAATCCCCGTCGTCTCCACTTATATCGGAGCTGAAGGTCTGGCTCGCATTGACGGACAGGAATGCCTGCTCAGCGATGACCCGCTAGCCTTTGCCGACCACGTTTTGAACCTGTTCGCGCGGCCTGATGCAGGAGCGGAAATGGCTGCCCGTGCCCGGGCCGAAGTAGAGCAAAACTGGGATATGCGCGTAATTACTGGGCGTCTGCTCAACAGTTACAAATCAGCACTTTACCGAAAACGCCACCTGTCAGAAAAGTGAGTCACAGGGGCAATTTTCAATAAAATCAGTAACTTACTGGAATTGCCGTCTCAGCATGGGCGTAGGCTTTGGTCGGGCACTGGTTTCCCGTTTCGATGGGGGACTTCAGGATTTCAAGCCCGAACCAAGGAGCCATGAGAACATTTACAACCATTCTGCGAACGTGTGTGTTGACCACTGCGGGTTCGCTTTGCATTGCACTTTCACCCGCCGCGGCGCAGACCACCCAAGTGGATCTGAAATCGCAAACCAGAGGCGTTGATTTTTCAAAAGCCGCGGCGACCAAACCTTTTAAGACGGGAACAATTCTTCCCGCCACCTGCGCCATTGGCGAGAGTTTCTTTAAGAGTGACGCCGCTCCGGGCCAAAACCTGTACGGCTGTACGGCAGCAAACAGCTGGACTGTTGAGAGCGGCGGAGGTTTGCCAGCCTTGACCGGGAATGCCGACCGCTTGCTTGGCACCAACGGGACGCAGGTCAGTTGGATGGCGTTAGGGGGCGACGTTTTCGGTTCGCCGCCAAGTTTGCTCGTCACCGGTCTGCAGGGAAAACGTGTCGCAGCCACCACGCCAACAAGCGGCCAAGTGCTGATGTGGAACTCCACGGCTCTGAATTGGGAACCGGGAACGGTGTCGGCCTCTTCGTCCGGATCGACGGTTTCGAATACGGGTGGAGATTTATCCGGCGCCATAGGCAACGCGACTGTCACCCGGATGCAGAACAAGCCGGTTTCCTCAGCGACACCGAGCGACGGGCAGGTATTGACCTGGAGCCAGTTCAGCAGTCAATGGCAGCCGCAATCTCCCACGGGGGGAACTGGAGGATCGGCCTCGGGCTCCGGCGCAATCAGCGTCTTGGGCGTCACTTACTCGAGCGCGAATACGATCACTATCGGGGCAGGTTGCTCGTTATCCGCACCTTGCAATGTCCGGTTTGGCACGAACGTCGTAAGCGTTACCACCAGCGCAACAGTGACTTGGCAATCAGGGGCGGGGGTGGCCTACATTTACATCACGACGGCGGGCACCGTGACGGTGGGAAGCAACCTGACAGTAGTTTGTTCAAGCGGCTGCACGACAGCCAGCGGAGTTGCGGGTTTTCCCGTGAATGCGATTCCGCTGTTCACATGGACGGCGCTGCCAACCGGTTGGGACGTAGCGGGCGGCTACGATTCCCGGGCTTACCTTGCCAACAAAATTCTCTCTGCCGGCACCGGCATGATCCTCGTCGAAACCGGGCAGCAAAGTACCGTGGGCGTGGATACAACGCTGGTCCCGACTTATACGACTGGCGCGGGTACCCTGGCGTTCGGTACTCTTGCTGCTGCAAGTTGTAGTGCGGACCTGACGGTCGCGGTTCCTGGAGCCGTTGTGGGCGACGCTCTTGCTTTGGGATGGCCCGCCGCCTTGCCGGGCGGGATCACAGGGCTGATGCGGGTCACAGCCCCAAACACTGTTTCGGTTCGATTGTGCAATCTGGGAGCTTCAGCAGCTACGGTGACAAGCGCCTCCTATCGCGCGACGGTCGTCCAGGGAAGATAATGACGGATCCTCACAAGGAGCGTGAAACCGTTCCTTGTGAGGCCATTTTCACGTTCGCGGCACGTCGAATGGTTTACGCTGAAAGAACGCGCGGATGAGTGTGGACCAAACTGAAATTCGGGCGCACTCTCCCCTGTGGTTGAAAGCCCTTGTATTTTCCGCCCTTTTTCTTGTCGTTGTAGTGCTTCAAAATTTAAGCGGCGCGTATCAGGCTGAGTTCGGCGGCTACCCGGACGAGCCCGCCCATTATGTGACAAGCGTGATGGTGCGCGACTACCTGGCTGGCGGAAAGTTTTCGGCGCCCATGCAGTTTGCGAGCAATTATTACAAAGCTTATCCAAAAGTAGCGTTCGGGCATTGGCCTCCTTTGCTTTACGCCGTGCAGGGTGTGTGGATGCTGGTGTTTTCCGAATCAAGGGCTTCAGTGCTGATTGAATTGGCCCTCACCACCACCATCGCCGCATTCCTGCTTTTTTTAATTGCCGCACGCCATTTCGGCACCGGCGCCGGAGTGCTCAGTTCCTTTCTTCTGGTGTGTCTGCCTATCGTACAAGCCTACTCCGATGAAGAGATGGCGGAATCTCTGCTGCTGTTAACCGGCTTCGCGGCGGTGATCTACTTCTATCGTTATCTGGAAACGAAGAGGTGGCACCACAGCATGTGGTTCGGCATCTTCTGTTCCCTGGCCATTCTGACAAAGGGGAATGGATGGGCACTGGCGTTGGTTCCCCCGATCGCGATTGTGCTCACACGTAATTTCGCCGTTCTCAAAAAACCTTCCCTATGGATTCCACTTCCCATTGTGGCTGTGCTGTGCCTGCCCTGGCAGATACTCACCCTTGAGATGGCTCATAGGGGGTGGGTAGGCGGAGAAGGCCCAAATCTGAAATACACCATTGACTCACTCTGGCAATTCGCCGTCCTTCTTTGTGGGCTGCCGGGCTGGGCCATAGCCGCGCTTGCAATCTGGGGAATATGGCTTCGTGTGATTCGGCCGGCCAGCTTCGGACGCGTAAAACCTTTCGATGCTGTCATGTTCGCTTTGCTCATCTCGATCTGGGTATTTCATGCCGTAGTGCCGGCGGGCGTTGAACCGCGCAAGATGGTCAACGCTCTTCCGGCAGTGATTCTCTTCGCTCTTGCTGGGGGACAGTGGATTGCCAAACGGATTTCGTTGGTTCGTGCATTGAAACTTACGCCTGCCTGGAGTTCACCCTTGCTGGCGGGTTTTGTAGCACTGCTCTTCACGTTGCAGACATTCGCGATACCGCGCGAACAACACTACGGCTTTACCGAAGCCGGAAGATACATAGAGCAGCGGCCGGACCTGAACAACGCGGTCATTCTGGTCTCTTCCGAGCGTGACGGCGAGGGTCTTCTGATTTCCGAACTGATGATGCAGGATGCCAGGCCGGATCACCTCATTCTGCGCGCCAACAAGATGCTCTCCGTTTCCGACTGGAATGGTAATGTCGCAAAGGAGTTTTGCCACACGCCTGGGGACATCATGGAGTTTTTAAAACGCGAAAACGTGCGTGCCGTTGTAATGGATACGTATCCCCCGCGAGTTCATTACCGCCACAACGACCTCATTTTGCAGGCCATTCGCGATTACCCAGCTTCGTTCAACCTTGCGTCTACATTCGGGGCCGGAATGGTTCAGATTTACGACGTAAAGGCGAACTAGCACCTCCCCTAGCCTAAGTAGCCGCTGAAACCGCCTCTTCCATCTTCATTTCGTCTTTCCTGGTTTCGTGATAATCCACTTCCGTATTCACATCCCAGATATTGTGCTTGTCTTCGCGGCCTTCGATGATGTTGTCAACAGAGATCATCGCGGTCAGCATGGAATGGTCCTGGTTGTTGTACTTATGCATGCCGTTTCGGCCCACCAAATACAAATTGCGGTACACGTCCACGTGTTCCTGTATCTTGTCGAACTGATCGTACGTGCCAAAATATGCGGGGTAGGTCTTCGGTACGCGAATCACTGTCGCATCGATCACATCAGCCGCATCAATGATGCCGATTTTTTCAAGCTCGTGCTTCGCAAGATCGATCATCTCTTCATTGGTCAGCTTCCAGATGGCGTCAGTGTCATAGCAGAAATATTCCAGGCCCACCCAAACCTTGGAAGGATCCGCTACAAGGTACGGGCTCCAATTGTTGAAGATCTGCAAGCGCCCCACCTGCACATCCGGTTCCTGGATATAAATCCAGTTGTCCTGGATAGGGGAACCGTCCGCTTCCTTGATCTTTAGTTTGTTCAGGAGCAAACCAACAGTAATGAAATCCCGATATACCAGGCCGTCGCTAATGGCTTGAATATGCGCGGGCGCCTTTACATCGAACGCATTGATTAGATCGCGAATCGGCATGGTGGAAAAGAAATAGTCGCCTTCGAATGTGCGCTTCTCTCCTGTTTTAGTATTCTGTGCTTCCACACCCGTGACGCGATCGCCTTGCGTAAGAATCCGCTTTACCAACCACGATGTATGAATCTGGCCGCCGCGCTCTTTGATCTTTTCCGCTACTTCCTCCCACATCTGGCCGGGCCCGTGTTTCGGATACATGAACTGCTCAATCAGGGAAGTTTCCACGTCTTTCTGAGAAAGATCCGTTTCGGTTTTGTTTTTTTTCTTTACGACTTGCTTGAACAGGTGTTGCAGCGTTTTGATGATGGAAAGGCCTTTAATCCGCTGTGCTCCCCAAGCCGCGCTGATTTCGTTACACGGCACGCCCCACACTTTTTCGGTGTACGATTTGAAGAAAGTTAAGTACAATTCCCGGCCAAACCTATTCATGAAGAATTGCTCTAAGTTTTGTTCGTTTTTAATCGGGAACAGTACACTCCACATGTAACTGGTTCCGATGCGGGCCACTTTAGCTGGACCGAGCTTCGCAATCGTTTCACCGCTCAATTTAATCGGGTAATCGAAAAACTGTCTCAGGAAATATATGCGGGATTTTCGTTTCCGTACCAGCATCACACGGTCTGTAGTCTCCGGATTTGGCCCGTCGGCCGAGCCCTCAATCGTTCGCGTCTTTTGCTGATAAGTGATGGATTGAGCCCCGGGAGTGGATTGCAGGGGCATGATCTGCAGCCACCAATTCATTACCCGGTCGGATTTCGAAAAAAAGCGATGGCCGCCGATATCGATGCGATTTCCTTTGTATTGAATCGTTCGTGAAATGCCGCCCATTGCCTTACTGGCCTCAATCACTATGGGGACGATTCCAGTACGAGTTACAAATTCATAGGCGGCGGTCAGACCTGCGGGACCTGCGCCAATGATAATAGCCTGCTTTTGGTTCATTTTTTTTCCGTGACGTTTGCGTTAGAAAGGTTTTGTTTTGTTCTATCTAGCCCTTTGATGGTACGTCAGACAAATAGTTGGATTCAATCTACCACTCCTGCCACTGTGGGTAATCGTCCCGCACCCTCAATCTAAGAAAACGTTGTAGATCCGGGACATTCGCGACACCGAGTGGCTTTGGCCGAATCCGCTTTGGATAAAGTCAAACCCCGCATCCGCTAACCGGGACCGCAACCGCTGATCGCTGATAAGACGCTCGAGGGCTTCGGCCAGCGCCGCGGAATCGCTCTTTGGAAATAATAGCCCTCGCGATTCATCGCTGCCCAATAATTCTGGATTTCCACCGACATTCGACGCGACGCAGCAACACCCGCAGGCCATGGCTTCCATTAGCGAATTGGACAGGGCCTCACTTAGGGAGGGAAGAACGAAAATGTCTATCGCGCGCATCCACGGGGCAACGTCTGCTGTTTTTGGCTGAAACGTACACCTGCCGCGAACGCCCAGCGCCGCCGCCTGATGTTCTAATTGTTCCAGCATTGGCCCACTGCCTACCAGGAGAAGTCTTATGTGGGGGTGGGCGAGTTTCGCGAATGCATCCAGCAGAGTCGCCAAGCCCTTCTCCGGGCGCAGCGCGCAGACTACACCGATCACGATGGCCGCTTCGCGCGGGATTGCCGGTGCGCGATCGCGATGAAACACATCGAGATTGATGCCGTTGTAGCAAAGGTGCACAAGGTTAAACGGAACGCGTTCGTCCTCGATCAGGTGATCGCGCATGTGCAGGCAATTCACCACGATGCCATCCGCCATTTGGTCCGTAATGCGCAGGAGTTGGGTATAGATACCGGGCGTCAGGTTGCGGTGGGCCCGCTGGCTGGAAAGCACAATCGGCGCATGCGCCAGCCGCGCGAACGGAACCGCGAAAATATCCAACGGCACATCGAAAGCGTGGACCAGGCGAATTTGGTGCTCTCTGATATAGCGGATTAATCGAACGCCGCCTTGGATCGCGGATAGTGAAGCGAAAGAGGTAACGGGCAGGTGGAGCACGGGAATACCTTGCGCGCGTAGTTCATCCGCCCGGATTCCGTGTGGATGAAAGCTGGCTACATGGGCGCTAAACCTCAGCGGGTCCAAACCCTTCGCGATTTCAGTCATCTGCCGCTCAGTGCCGCCAAGATCGAGAGAGTGGGCGAGCAGCAGAACACCCTTCGGCGGTTTCATGTGGGCACTATTCGTGCGTAGCCGGCGGCGGGAAACTCTACCTCTGGATAGCCGGGAATTCGGATGGAAGTTGAATCTGCTCCATGGGTTGTTTCCAGCACGCAACGCGGAACCGAAGGGTCAAACAGAAAAACGGTCGCTGCGGCGGATGGGAACTCCGCCTTCCACCGATAGGCCACAACCGGCGATTCTTCCTTCGTGCCAAGACAACGGGAGCGCCAGCCGGTAATGGACTCAGCTTCTGAGGGCGCATCCGACAAGATCGTCATACGCGACCTCGCATCGCGGCCCAAATGCCAGAACTGCTCTATGGAGTGCAAGCCGCCCGGCCCAGTAAAGCTATCCAAAACAAATAGCGCCTGGCTGCCGAGAAGGAAAAACCGGCGGCGGTGCGCGATTCCGCGAGACAGGCACGTTGCGTCGGCATATAAGTTGAAACCGTCTTCGTGAAAAGCGCCACGGGTTACCTCAGGCTTGTTGTCCCAGCGGAACGGGCGCGTGGGGTCGGCCTGATCCAGAACGTCTAGACGCACCGTGTTGTGATATGCCGAACCTCGAAATTCGTCTCTTGCGCGTGGGTCCGCAACGTAGGTGAAGGTGCCGGGGTCAATCAGTAATTCCTGCTCGCCCTGCCGGACGGTGAAGGACAAAGTATCGGAATGGCTGTGCCCGGCGCCTCCCGGCCCGAATGGACCCGTGTCGATCAAGATATGCAGGTTGTCCCGGGTGATTGAAATAAGGCCGGAGTTCTGAAAAACAGTCGCAGCATCTCCGAATTCAGCTTCTTTACGGGCAGAAACTTCAGGGCCCAACCACCACGCTGACTGCTCCGCCGTGGCTTCTGGACGGAAGGGGAACTCTTCATCCGGGAACAACAGAGCGCAAGTGGTGAGAGTCGCGCGCCCAAAAGCCGCGCGGTCTCCATAGGGATGAAACAACCGTCCACCGTCGTCATCGCCGAAGAAATTGAGTAGCTCCGCTGGTCCTTGTGTAGATTTCAAGAAGCGCGCCATCTTGCGAAGTGGCTGGTCGAAGGAGGATGGACGCCCTGCCAGCAAAAAGTAAAACAGGAAAAAGTCTAGTGCATAAACGTGATAGTAGGTAGATTGTTCGAAATGACTGCCATCCTGCTGGATTTGCCGGTCACGCTCTTCGGTGACTATGCGATGGCCCAACTGCTTCCATCCGCTCTTTGGGAATTTCAGACCCAGAGCAAATAACGCAACACCCTCGCCCAAAAGATGAGTATTAGGAGAAAAGTAAGTCGAGAGGTTCGCTTTCAAAAAATGCCCATGCTGGAACATTCCGTTCCATAGCTGCTTTCGCACCTCGGCCCGAAGACGCGGGCCAACCAGATGATCGATCCAGAGCCAGGATAGTGCACGGAAGGCTACTTCGAGGGCGCTTGCGAAGTTGATGCCCTTCAGGAACGCATTCTGCTCAAACCAGCTTTCCAGCTGAGCTTCCAACTCCTGAAGAAACGCCGCATCCTCAGTCAGCAAATAAGTTTGGGCTAGCGCCACCAGGTGCTGGTGCCTGTTCAGTTCCCAAATATTTTTGTGATCGCCGGATTGCGCAAAATCAAGATACGGGATAAAGCGAAAGTAGCTGGTGCCGGTGACCTGGCCATGCACGTAATCCTTTGTCCACTCAATAGCAGCCCCGGTTTGGACCGTACCGCCGAACAAGGGAAGTTTATGCGCGAGAATCTGCCGCGCGAGGCGCTCCATGTCCGCCCCATAAGCACTTCCACGAAGTGCTTGTGCCGCTATTTCCGGCCGGGGTAACGGCAACTCGGTCGGTTGATACTTGCTGGAAAGCTTGGGATGCAACGCATAAAGCCACAGATTTTTTGCTTGCTGTGACAGCCGGAAGCGGATCTCGCGAGCACTACGCATGTCTGTGCTCCTGGCGCTGTCGCAAGGAATTCACAGTAGCATAGAGCCATGGGCCAGACCCGCCGAAATCGTTATCTATGTGCGGCATAGCCGGATACTTTTCTCTTGCGGAAGACGGCCAGCAAGCCGTTGTCCAGGCCATGTGCGATGTCATTCGGCACCGTGGCCCCGATGATGAAGGGTTTCATGTGGAAGGACCTTGCGCCATTGGCATGCGCCGCCTCAGCATTATCGATTTGGCGACTGGCCACCAACCGATTTCTAACGAAGACGGGACTGTCTGGGTTGTTTTTAACGGTGAGATCTACGATTACAAGACTCTGCGCGAAAACCTGATTGCACAAGGACACACGTTTCGCACTCACAGTGACACAGAAGTTCTGGTTCATTTGTACGAACAAGAGGGCGTAGACGGGCTTCACCGGCTGCGCGGCATGTTTGCCTTTTGCATTTGGGATTCCAGAAAACGCAAGATGCTGCTGGTGCGCGACCGCTTTGGTAAGAAGCCGCTTTACTATGCGGAGCTGCCGCGGGGTTTGTATTTCGGCAGTGAACTGAAATGCCTGCGCGCCGCAAACGTTCCGCTTGAACTGGACCCAGAGGCGTTGCGGCTGTATTTTCAGTTCTCGAATATTCCCGATCCGTTTTCCATTTATCGCCACATTCGCAAATTGGAACCTGGCTGCTGGCTGGAATACAATGCAACCGGCACTGTGCGCCGGGGCCGGTATTGGCGATACCCGACGCCCACAGCGGCTACACCGGCAGACTTTTCGGTGGAGCAAACCTGTCAGGCGATCCGCAAAAAATTTGACGAATCGGTAAAGATAAGAATGATTGCCGATGTCCCGCTGGGAGCCTTTCTGAGCGGCGGCATCGATTCCAGTTCCGTGGTGGCGTCCATGGCTCTGCAATCCGAAGAACCGGTGAAAACATTCTCTATCGGCTTTGAGGAGGCTGCTTATAACGAATTGGCTTTTGCCGCAGCCGTTGCCAAAAAGTACAAGACGGAACATCACGAAATTGTGGTGAAGCCGGATTCCGTTGCTCTCACTGAAAAACTTGTGAGGCAATTTGACGAGCCGTTCGCGGATTCTTCCGCCATTCCGACTTACATCGTTTCTCAATTTGCCGTGCAACACGTGAAAGTTGCGCTGAGCGGGGATGGTGGAGATGAACTCTTCGGCGGTTATGAAAGTTTCCAAATTGTGCAGAAGCTGGAGCGGTACGATGCTCTTCCGCAGCCACTGAGGCGCGTTATCTCCAACGTGGCGGCAGCTTTGCCGTATTCCACGCGAGGCAAGAATTACCTGCACATGATTAGCCGCCCCTCTGCAACTCAGCGCTATTTTGAAAGCAACTACTCTCCCTACTTGATGCGCCGGGAATTGCTCCGGCCGAAATGGATGCTACCAGCCGATGGGGCCTACCTGGAACAGGTGCTGCACAACTGTTTGTTGCCTGCGGGAGCAGACCCTCTGTCGCAAGCGCTTTATTATGAGGCGACCGCGAAGCTCTCTGGCGACATGCTGGTGAAGGTGGACCGGATGTCGATGGCAGCCTCGCTTGAAGTCCGCTCCCCCATGCTGGATCATGAATTCGCGGACGTTGCTGCTACCGTACCGCACGAGTGGAAGATAAGGGAAGGACAAGGTAAACATATTCTGGTGCGCGCCTTGGGTGACCGTCTGCCCCCAGAGTTGTTGAACCGCCCAAAGATGGGGTTTGCCTTGCCTCTGAATCAGTGGCTTCGCGGACCTTTGCGGGAAATGCTTTGGGATCACCTCACCGGTGGGCGTTTTCTGGCGCGCGGCATTGTTTCTCCTGAATTTCTACACCATATGCTGGAAGAACACCAGAACGGCCGCCGGGACAATACCACCTGGCTGTGGGCGCTTCTGGTCTTGGAGATGTGGTTCCGCGATTTCGAGCAGTATACCAGTGGTTGCGCACAAGACGATGCTTTGGCAACGGGGGAACGCCAGCTATTGACGCACTAGCTTCTGGGAGGTGGACTGGACTTCCTGCGTTACCGAAGTTCCCGTTCCAAGCGCCGAACGGAGGTTCAGCATTTGTGCCGAAAAGCCGATTGCTTCTTCCTGCGTTACAGGCGTCCATTCAGCGGGCGCAATAGGACTCTCATCGTTGATTACGATCCCCAATTCTGAGTAGAAGCTCTTCCAGGCTTGGGCCGCTGTCGGTCTCTCCCGTTTCCAACCGCTCTTACGATTCTGTTTCGCGAACACACCGAGAACCGTGACTGCGAGAGCCGCACAGCCATATAAAGGAAGCACATTTGCCGTCATGCTCTTCTTTCGTCAGCTTACAGACGAAACTTTAGTACATGGGCAAATCAAAAACTGAAGGTTCAAATGGGCTGGCGTGCAAAGGGCAGCATCGCGCGGATGCCGTGCAGCAGAATGTAAGCGTCCAGGGCTAGCGATATATGTTTTGTGTAGTAAAGATCGTACTCAAGCTGCCTAAGCGCGTCACTTTCCGTGCCGTCGCGTTCGGTATTGATCTGTCCCCACCCTGTCATGCCGGGCTTGATGGAGTGCCGCTGTTCATAGAAGGCGAAATAACGCCGCAACTCAGCCGCGAATTCCGGCCGCTCTGGCTGTGGACCCACTAGCGTTATCTCTCCCCGAAGCAGGTTAAAAAGCCGCGGAAGGTTCACAAGGTGAAGAGCCAGCAGGCATTTGCCTACGGGAGTAAGAAGCTGTTCGCGGGTTCCCGCCGCCCGTTCGACACGGTGGCATCGGAACCGGTGAAGCGAGAAGGTAATGCCATGTAAGCCGACGCGGATATCGCGCTCCAGAACCGGACCCCGGGAGGTAAGCTTTACCGCGCAGGCGGCGAGAAATAGAATCGGTGACGTGACCAGAATTGCAGCCAAAGCCATCAGGTTTGTATAAATCGATTGAAGAGCCACGCTACCTGGCTTAGAGGGTAATTCGTTGAAGAAAATAATTTGGTATGGCTGAAGCTGGCTGGAACAAACCCTTCCACAAATAGTTTCGTAGGCGCTGGCCGCTTCTTCCACTGGCACTCCAGACCGGGCCACACGCAGAAGGGCAGCCAACGGCAGCTCAAATTCGCCATTGGTACTAGCCACGATGAGATAAGGCCGGTTCACCCTTCCCGCGACTTGTTCCACGTCACTCAGGCTTCCGAGAAATGGTCCGGGAGCAAGGCCGCGCTCGGGCGGCAAAGAGCTAAGATATCCCGCAACCGAATAGCCCATTTCCGGGCGTGAGCGAACTTGTTCCGCAATCTCCTGAATAGCGCTATCAGTCCCGATAAAGACAATCTGCTGCAATCCCGCGTCGCTCAACAAGATTTTGCTGGATGCAACTCTCCAGAAGTACAGCACCACAAACGAAAGCAACGCGCCAACGATCATTACGGCCCTTGGAAGGGTTAGACCAGACGGCAAGTAAGCCAGCAACCCCTGAGCAATTAGTGCAAGCCCCATCACGCTGCATAGCTTCAGACCGAGCGCAACGCGCGAATTCAGCCGAAGGTTGGCGTAAAGGTTATTAACAAATAAGCCAGCGGAGACACTCAGCGCTGCCAGCAGTATGCGAAGCCAACCCCGATCTTCGGAAAGATAATTTGAGGCATCCACTTGCAGAAACATTAGGCTGCTCGCCAGAAAACATAGGCTGGTGAGCAAAAATTCCGAAAGCAGGAGACCGGAAACCCGGACCGGAAGGATGACGCTGAAAATCTTCATCAGGCGGAACTTGACGGATTAAAGTGAATGGATTGCACTTACCCGACTATTTCAGATTTTACAAGATGGTCAGCATTCAATCCCTGTGGGGCGGCGCTCTCCAGATGGGAGCCGCGATCCCGGAAGTACCGGAGCCGCGAGACCAATCCGGTGTGAATGACATCTACAAAGGGCCCGACAATTGTAGACAAGCTTTGCGACTGTAGCTCCCGGCTAAATTCCACATGCCCGGTTCCCCCGAGCGGTACGCGCAAGGTCCAGAATTTATCGTGAGCGCCCCCAAAGCTTGGGCTTTCGTAGGCCATGCCGTTTACTTCCATGCGAAGGCAGCGAAAACCTAACTTTCCGCATGTCTCGGATAACGCCGCCCAACACTCGTCCATGGAACTGGCGGTTTCCAGTTGCTTTTCCAGATTGTGCAGATCTAACTGGCTCTTCAAAGTCCTGGGCAAGTTTCCGCTAAAAAGCATTTTGCCCGCGACACTGAACTCGGCGTACCCAAGATACTGGATTCCCAACCAGGCAACAGCACAGAAAAGCAGAATGATCACGCCTGAGAGGCGGTCATTTCTGGAAAGACTTTGCAGCAGTGAAAAGATCGCAACCAGGCTGCAGAGCCCATACAGTACCAGTACAGCCCGGCGCGGCGTCAGGCCGCGATCCAAAAGCCGGTGATGGATATGACCGCGATCGGCGGAGAAGATCGGCTGGCGCCGGATCAATCGCCTGGCGATGGCTAAACCCACATCGATAAGAGGAATGGAAACCGCCATCAGAGGGGCGGTCATACCCAAAAGGGTCGCGGATTTCTGGCTCCAAATTACGCCGTAACACCCCAGTAAGAAGCCGATGAGCAGGCTGCCTGAATCCCCCAGAAAGATTGTGGCGGGGTTGAAGTTATAAAAAAGAAAACCGAGGAGACAACCCGCAAGTGGAAAAGTCGCCAGCGCAAGCGGCAGATTTCCGTGCATGACGGCTGCGATAAAGATAGTAAGAGTCGCGAAGAGGCCCACCCCCGTGGCCAGCCCGTCCATCCCATCTACCAGATTGAATGCGTTCGTACAGGTAAGCAGCCAGAGGACAGTTACGGGAAGGCTCCACCAGCTTTGGGTGGAAAACCCTACAACGTCCAGCACGCGAACCCCGGACCAATAAGCAAGGCACGCACCCGCTAGCTGCCCTGTTAGCTTCTGCCAGGGCTTGAGACCGAAAAGATCGTCAATGATACCGACAGCGAAGATTACGCCCACAGCCGGCAACAAATCTATTACCAGAGACAACTGCCCGTTCAAGGGCTCATGCGTGATCAGTGGAACCAGGAAAAAACAGGCAACATAAGCCGCCGCGATCGCCATGCCACCCACACGGGGAATGGGATGTTTATGAAACTTGCGCGTGGTATCTGGCTTATCCACCACTCCATAGGAACGGAAGATATCGCGAAAAATAGGCGTCAGAATCAACGAAAGCGCGAAAGAGACAAGGCCGAGCCAAAGTAAAGAAGTCATTGATAAAGCTCCGTTCCAGGTCGAATCCTGGATAGCGGACGTTTAGATACAGAGACTCCCAGTATAAGTGAAGTAGACATGCGCTCTCCAAGCCTTTTTCTTTTCAAAACGATGAAAACACTACGCAGTTTCCTAAAGTGATATCGGCGGAGCGCATCTGAAACATTAGGTTGTGATTGATAAAATCGAAACGTTACATGCCCATCTCTCAAGTCTTGGACTATTTATCGATTGACGGCCAACTCTCCGAACAGGAAAAGCTGGTCAGGCAATCCGCCCGTGAGTTTGTTCAAGCCAAGGTTCAGCCGCTGATCCGAAATTGCTATCGCGAGGGGCGTTTCCCCCGTGAAATCATTCCTGATTTAGGCGCAGTTGGTTTTTTGGGAGCTAATCTGGAGGGCTACGGATGTGCGGGCATGACCCAGGTGGAATATGGCCTGATGATGCAGGAGATTGAGCGCTGCGATTCCGGTATTCGCAGCTTCGTTTCCGTGCAGGGCGCCTTGGTGATGTTTCCAATTTGGAAATATGGTTCTGAGGCACAGAAGCAGCAATGGCTTCCGCTATTACAATCCGGTAAGGCGGTCGGCTCTTTTGGGCTGACCGAACCGGACTTCGGATCGAATCCCGCAGGCATGCGGACCTCCGCGCGGCGAGATGGTGCGGACTGGATCTTAAACGGTGAAAAGACCTGGATCACGAACGGGTCGGTAGCCGATGTATCGATAATTTGGGCGCAGACCGCGGAAGGAGTTCGCGGCTTTCTGGTGGAGCGCGGCACGCCAGGGTTCACAACGGCTGATATTCACGGCAAAATGTCGATGCGGGCGTCCGTTACTTCCAGCCTCGCCTTTGCCGATTGCCGGGTTCCGGAAGCGAACCGCCTGCCCGGCGTCGCCGGTCTGAAGGGCCCGCTATCGTGCCTTTCTCAAGCGCGATTCGGAATCGGCTGGGGCGTGATCGGCGCCGCGCAGGATTGTTTTGAAACCGCGCGCGAATATACTGTCACGCGCAAGCAGTTTCAAGACCGTCCACTTGCTTCGCACCAACTGGTCCAGCTCAAGCTTGCGGACATGATTACAGAAATTTCGAAGGCGCAACTCCTGGCCCTGCACTGCGGCCGCTTGAAGGACCAAGGCAAATTACAACCAGCTCACATCTCCATGTTGAAGCGCAATAACGTCAATATTGCTCTTGAAGCCGCACGCGCCAGCCGCGATTTACTGGGTGCGAATGGCATCACGGACGAATATCCTATAATGCGGCATCTATGCAATCTGGAAACTGTCAAGACGTATGAAGGAACAGACCACATACACGCCCTTGTTATTGGAGAGCGTGTTACCGGAATCGCGGCATACAATTAAGCGGCGCTCCGGACTCCTTCTCTTCGCAGCCACCATTTTCCTTAGCGCGTTTCTGCTTTTCGCCGTTCAACCCCTGATTGCGAAATTGATCCTTCCCTGGTTCGGCGGTTCCGCAGCCGTCTGGACCACCTGTATGCTGTTCTTCCAAATCGCCCTGCTGCTGGGCTATTCCTATGCGCACGCTACCTCGCGGTATTTAAGGCCAACACACCAAGCGTGGCTGCACTGTGGGCTGCTTGCGGTCAGCCTGCTGGCGCTGCCGATTATCCCTTCCAGCTGGTGGAAGCCGGCTGGCTCAGACGATCCGCTGTTCCGTATACTGGGGCTGCTTGCCGCCACGATTGGCATGCCTTATCTTCTGCTTTCTTCCACCAGCCCGCTGCTGCAATCGTGGCTGGCCAGAACGCAGTCCGGGGCGGTTCCGTATCGCTTGTTCGCGCTTTCCAATCTTGGGTCCATGCTGGCATTGCTTGGGTACCCCTTTCTGATTGAGCCGCGCTTGGCAAGCGGAGAGCAAGCATGGATCTGGTCTATCGCTTATGTGCTGTTCGCGCTGTTTTGCGGATGGACCGCCTTCCGTTCACGCACTGCCGGTCAGCTTGCCGACGCAGACGCTGATAGCTTTGCGCCCCGGCCTGGAGCTGCTGATTACATGCTGTGGCTTGCGCTCGCCGGTTCAGCTTCCGCTCTGTTGCTTTCGATAACGAATCACCTTTCGCAGAACGTGGCATCCATCCCATTCCTTTGGATTCTGCCGCTTGCTCTTTACCTGCTCTCCTTTATTCTGTGCTTCGAAAGCTCCAAGTGGTACCTGCGCGGTTTATTTCTGCCGCTCTTCGGGGTGGCGCTGGTTGTCCTTGCTCTCGACCTTACCGGCAAGATCGGGGAGCTATTTTTCCGGCAGCAAATCGGGCTTTTCTGTAGCGCGCTTTTCGTTTGTTGCATGGTGTGTCACGGGGAACTCGCCAAGCGAAAACCAGCCGCGCGCTTTCTAACAAGCTTCTATTTGATGATCGCGGTGGGTGGCGCCGTTGGCGGATTATTCGTTGCGTTTGTCGCGCCCCGTATCTTCAATGCCCTTTACGAATTCCCGATTTCGATTGTGTGTTGCGCAGCCGCGGTGCTTTTCGGTTTCTCTCGTGGTCAGCCGCGCAGGATACTGTTTTTCGCTTCGGCCATCGCCACAGTCTGTCTCGCCGTGTTTCTGTTCATTGAAACGCGCCATGTAGTTGCCGGGGCTGTGTTGCTAGTCCGCAATTTCTACGGTGCTCTCCGCGTGAATGATATTCCGAAAAGTGCCGATCAGGAGGCCACGCGGGTATTGACTCATGGCACCATCAACCATGGCGAGCAGTTCCTCGATCCTATCCGGCGCCATGAACCCACCACTTACTACGGGCCGCGCTCCGGCATAGGGCTGCTGCTGCGGGACCTCAGCATCAAGGGCCCCCTTAGGGTCGGTGTGGTTGGCCTGGGAACCGGGACGATCGCTGCTTACGGTAAGCCGGGTGACGTCTATCGTTATTACGAAATCAATCCGCTGGTGATCGATATCGCGCACAAGCAGTTTCAATACTTGAGCGATTCTCCCGCTACGATTGAAACCGTGCTTGGCGATGCGCGCCTCTCGCTGGAACGGGAGCCGCTTCAGAATTACGACGTGCTGGCGATCGACGCATTCTCAAGCGATGCGATACCGGTTCATCTGCTGACGCGCGAAGCTTTTGCGGTATATTTCCGCCAACTCAATCCCGATGGCGTACTGGCTATACACGTCTCTAATCGCTATTTGGAGTTAGCGCCCGTTGTTGAGCACGAAGCCCGGGCGTTTAAGAAATCGGTGTTGATGATCGATAACGAATCCGACGAGGAGACTGATATTTCCGCGTCTTCGTGGATGCTGATTACGGGACGCCCCGGCTATCTGGACCGCGCCAGCCTGAAGAGCTTTTCCGTGGTGATTCCGCAGCGCACCGATCTGCGCCTGTGGACTGACGATTACAGCAACCTGTGGCAGATTGTGAAATGACTACGCAATCATTCGTTCATATTCCGCGTTGAACTCACAACCTAGAATCGCGATTGCCGCGAGGACATACATCCACACCAACAGCGCGATGCCCGTCCCGATGCTTCCATAGAGCACGTTGTAGTTGGTGATGTTGTGGATATACCACGCAAAGCCTGATGTCGCGCCTAACCAGAGAAGCGTGGCCAGGATGGCACCGGGCCACACACGCGACCAGCGCTGCCTGCGGTATGGGCCGAAGTAATAAAGCATTGCCGTTAAGGTAGCGGTGGCGGCGAAAGCGACAGCGTATCGCGCGATGCGGCTGAATACCTGCCAGAGCCCGGCGACGGGGTCAAGCAAGGGGTCTAC
>JAYTGM010000081.1:0-7341 GCA_043733425.1 Terriglobia bacterium | reverse complement strand
GACGCGGACGCCGCCGCAACGCTGTAGACCCATGTTTTTCCGGTGCCGCGCAGGCCGGCAATCCAAAAATGGAATGGCAGGAATGCACATGCGGCGAGCGCTGCCGCGAGTACGCCCGCCGCAAACCAGGCAGCCGTGGTGAGCAGGGCTGCCGCACCCACCTGCGAGTTGATGATCGATGGGGAAGCGAGAAAAACAAAAAGAATGACGGCAGCGGCGTGCGCTGAGAGCAGCCGCAAAGAAACCGGGTGGCCTTCTACCCGCGCACTCAGTTGGTGGATTGTCTTTTTGAGACGCGGGTACGCCAGGGCGACAAAGATGAAAGCAAACGCCAGACTCCATTGAGCGATGTCACTGCGTTGTACCTCACGGATATGGACAAAGATCAGGAGCGCTTCCGATATCAGGAGAAGAGAAAGCAAACCGAGGCGCCTGGCTAAATTCAACCGCGCTCCGCTGAACGGCCTTTGAACGGGAGCGTGAGGGGAAGGCAGCAGCGGTTCAGCAGCCTTGGCCAAACTTGAGAGATGGCGGTTCAAAGAACTATAACCTTACCAATCGTTGTGTGTGAAGCCCGCGTTTTTCTCAAAGGAACTGTGTAGAATGGGCGGCAGACAGGCGATAAGGAGCTGCTATGTGCGATCAGGATCATTTTGAGGACGACCGAAAGGAATACGAAAGCCTTGGTTTAGTAACGCGAAAGCAGTTCGGCATTCTGATGGGAACGGGGTTGGCGATGATGCTGCCCCAAGTGGCCAACGCGGTGACGGTGACTGAAAGCGACGTGACTGTGACGACGCCGGACGGCAGCGCGGATTGCTACTTTGTGCATCCGGCGAGCGGCACGGCGCCGGGGGTGCTGGTGTGGCCGGACATCTTCGGGCTGCGGCCGGCGTTCCGGCAGATGGGCAAGAGGCTTGCGGAATCGGGCTATTCGGTGCTGGTGGTGAATCCGTTCTACCGGATGAAGAAGGCGCCGACGGCGGATGCCGGTGCGGCTACTCCGATTTCCGATCTGATGCCGCTGGCGAAATCGTTAAGCGAGACGACGCACATGACAGACGCGAAGGCGTTCATCGGCTGGCTGGATGGACAAAGCTCGGTCGCAAAGGATAGGAAGATGGGCACACAGGGTTATTGCATGGGCGGGCCGATGGCGTTTCGCACGGCGGCAGCCATGCCCGGGCGCGTAGGTGCCGTTGCTTCTTTTCATGGCGGCGGATTAGTGACGGAGGCACCGAACAGTCCGCACGTTCAGGCGGCGAAGAGCAAGGCGCAGTTCCTGGTGGCTATCGCGGCGAATGACGATACGCGGGCACCGAATGACAAGACGGCTCTGAAGGACGTGTTCGCCAAGGCGGACCGGCCCGCGGAGATAGAAGTGTACACAGGTGCCGCGCATGGCTGGTGCCCGCCCGATTCAAAAGTCTATAACGAGCCGCTGGCCGAAAAAGCGTGGAGCCGTTTGCTGGTGCTTTATGGCAAAGCACTGGCTTAGCCCGCGCCTGGCTGGTCTGTTTCTGGCGGTGGCGGCTGCGGCGAATTCTCAATCCGTGCCGCCTGCGCTGGAGGCACCGCCGGCGCAGGCGGCACAGACGGGTCCGCACGGCGAGAAGCTTGCGGGCATGCCGAAGTTTCACGACCCAGATCCATATGATTTGGATGCGCATCCGGGTTACCGGCAGATTTTCGATGGCAAAAGCTTTGACAAGTGGGATGCCGACCCGAATATCTGGCGCGCGGAGAATGGCGTGATGATTGGCGAGACGCGGGAGGGCAAGCCCGCGGGGAACAACTATATTGTGTATCGCGGTGAGCAGACGCGCGACTTCGATCTGAAGCTGCAGATGAAGATTGAAAAAGGCGGAGGCGGAGGCATTCAGTATCGCAGCGTAACCGGCGTGCCCTGGACAAGGCTACCGCCCCGGGGGCAACCGCCGTATGACCTGAAATTCATGATGACGGGTCCGCAGGCGGACTTTTGGTTTCCGGTGAGTGGAAGGTCCGCCGCGTACACCGGCCAGTGGTACTCCGAAAATACGATGCAGGGGATTCTTGCGTATCGCGGACAGGTGACGCAGGCGCTGCCTGGGCAGGCTAACCGGCTGGTGGCGAATATCGGGGACAAGCAGGCGCTGGGCGGCTACGTGAAAGTGAACGAATGGAATGATTACGAGATTGTGGCGCGCGGACCGGTGATGATGCACATAATGAACGGGCAGTTGATGGCGGCGTTCATTGACGACAATCAAGATTCCGTCAATAATCAACCGGGACTGATTGGGTTCGAGATTGAAAGCCAGCCCTGCAAGATCTCCGTGCGCAATATCTGGCTCCGAAAGTTCGATTAAAACGATCCGCGGCGAACGGCACGAGATGTAGAATTATTTTCAGCTATGCCTAACCGACTTGTATTCGCGCTGATGGTAGCCGCTCCACTGGCTTTCGCCGACTTCTCTTACGACTCCACCACAAGCATCACGGGCGGGGCATTGATTGGCGTGATGAAGATGGCTGGCGCTTTTTCAAAGGACGCGCGCAAAGCTCTGGAGCCGATGACAACGATCACTATTGTCAAAGGCAACCGGATGATGACCAGGACAAGCGATAGCACCCAGGTGGTGGACCTGGATAGAGAGACCATCACCCATCTGGATTTCACGAAGCGCACTTATTCCGTGATGACCTTTGCCGAAATGAAGCAGGCGCTGGAAGACATGGCGAAGAAGATGAACCAGCGGGGTGGTGGCGCGGACCCGGCGGAGATGCAGTTCGAAATCAAGATGCGCGATACCGGGCAGCAGCGCACCATTAGCGGCAGCCCCGCGCATGAGGTGATCATGACCATGAAGCTGCAAGGCCAGGACGCGAAATCAGGCCAGAAGGGCGGGCTGGATATGACGAACGATATGTGGGTGGCGCCCGGGATTCCCGGTTACGCGGAAGCGCGCGATTTTCAGATGCGGATGGCGCAGAAGCTCAACTGGACCCCTGGCGGGAACCCGATGCTGAACCGTCCGGACGTGCAACGCGCCATGGCGGAAATGGCGAAAAACGGCGGGAAGTTGGATGGCATGGTGATGCAGGCCAGCATTCAGATGAGCGGCGCAATGGAAGGCATGCCCGCGACATCCACGCGCCAAGGCGGTTCGAGCCAGACCAATAGCGCCCCGCCTGTTTCTGTCAGCGAGGCACTGGGTTCAGCGCTGGGCGGCCGTTTGGGTCTGGGAGGTTTGGGGCGCAAAAAGAAAGAGCAGCAGCCTGCGGCGGATACGAGTGGGGCCGGGGATACCGGCGCTTCCAGCGCTTCCGGCAACCTGATTGAAATGAGCACGCAGGTGACCCGGTTTTCGGCGTCGCCGGTGGATGCGTCTCAATTCGAGGTGCCCGCCGGATTTACGCAAATGCAGGAAAATCCGTTGGGTCAGCGGCGGCGGTAAGTGGAGCGGCTCTAGTTAAGTATCCATGGGGTGGCGGGTTGCCGAGGCCGGTATGATTCGCGGTTAGCGTTTGGGCTGTTGCGCGATTGAGGTAAGCGGTGGTGCGGGCCCTGGCTGAAACCGAACTGCTGCAGAATAGGGTTCGGCACAATGGTGACAGGCCGACCGGCCAGACCTGGTGCGCTGAGAGTGGCCACGGCAGTGATCTGCGGACGCGCCTGTTCTTCATTCAACCGTGTAGCTAGACGATTCTGATAGAGCCCGATTTGCGATTTGGCCAACTCCGGCCGGTTCGAGAGCGCCTGCTTCACGGGGATGGAGTGCGAAGGAAAGAGCAATTGCTTAAGCGACTTTTTCGCGCGCGTGAGGGTGCCTTGCGCGGCTTGTTTGCGGTTGCGTCAGGCGCACGGCTTGAATCTGGACCGTGAGGTTGCGATAGGCGAAATGGAGTTCCCAGTACGCCTCAATGGCCTATGTGACTTACTTCGATCAAGCGCTGGCGGAGCTGTTAATCCTTGAGTTTAATGTTGGCGCGGGACACCTGGATGCGGTAGCGGTTCCGATCGAAGTGCAATCCGCGCCAGAGGGGCTGAGTGAGATTCAGAGTGGCGACCGGAGTCACTCTCTTGACGCGATACGCATTCAGACGGAAGACACCAGAATATCGCGGTCATGATTCAGGATGCGGGCAGGAGCAGATCGGGTTTGGCGGTGGGCGGCTTCCGGGGTGCTGAGACGCTCCAAATTTACTGCTCGTAGCCCGTCAAAGCTTTAGCCGGAGGATTGTCGAAGTACCAGGGGACAGTGACTACGACGATTCGTTGATCGCCGTTGCGAGTGAGCAGAGAGGTGAGGACGTGGGCGCGCTGATTGTGGAGCAATCTTTGGAAGAAGCTGCGTTCCACGAGTTGGGAGATTACGACGGCGATCTGCCGTTCTGGATTGTCTTTTTCAACCTGGATGACATAGTTGATGAGCGGATTCACAACCATGCGGTAGGGGGAAAACAAGATTACCAGCTTGGGTAATTTGATTTGGGAGCGGCGATCCGCATCGGTCTCGCAATCCTGCCACTGGCGCTCGAATGAGACGGCTTCTTCGGTGGATTTGATATGCAAGACCTGGACTTCGTCCGACATGGTCATCGCGAATTGCAGAGCCCTTCTTGCGATGACGTTCCACTTTTCGACCGGCACGATGACAATCGGCTTTTCGCCGATTTCCTGTTCTAGTGTGAAGGGCGTGGCCACCTGAAGCGCCACACGATGGTAATGCCGGCGGATGGAGCTCATGAGGAAGAGCAGCGACGGGATCATGAGAAGAGTGATCCAGGCACCCTCAGTGAACTTGGCGATCAGCACCACGATTACGGTGATGCCGGTGGCGATTGCGCCCAGACCGTTGACCAACATGTGCTTCTTGGCGTGCGGTTCCGTGCTCTTGCGCCAATGCATCACCATACCGGCCTGGGAGAGAGTGAAGGAAAGGAACGCTCCAATGGCGAAGAGGGGAATGAGGCGGTCCGTGACACCCCTGAAGATGATTAAGAGAACGGCAGAGGCGACTGCGAGTGCATAGACGCCATAGGTATAAACCAGCCTGCGGCCCCGAACCGCAAAGCCATAGGGAAGATATCGATTCTGCGCGACAGCGCGGCAGAGGCGGGGAAAATCGGCGAAGGAAGTGTTGGCTGAGAGAGCCAGAACCGCGAGGATGGAACCGATGCCAATGAAGTATAAGATGCCCTTGCCGATGACAGCTCCCAGGAGCTGAGAAATGATGCTTTCGTAGCCGGATTGGCCTGGTTCGGTGGCACCCACGTTATAGGCGCGGACCAGGTAAGCAAGGCCCAGCAGCATGACCATGAGAAGGACAATGATGACGGTCAACGTGCGCTGCGCCGTTTTGACGACCGGTTCGCGAAAGGCCTGCACGCCGTTACTGACCGCCTCTACGCCCGTCATCGCAGTACAGCCGCTTGAGAACGCTTTGATGAGCAGCCAGACGCTGAAACCCGCAGCGGCGGCTTTCATTCGGGGAGGGCTTACAACGGCTGCCGGATGCCCGCCACTGGTGAGCGCTTTGAAGATTCCAACGCCGATCATGGTGAACATGCTCGCAAGAAACAAGTAAGTGGGGGCCATGAAGACGAGACCGGCCTCACGAACACCACGAAGATTCACGAGGGTCAGGATCAGAAGAAGCGCGAGGCAGATGGGCAGCGTAAGGGGTTGAAGCGAGGGCACGGCCGAGACAAGAGCGCCCACGCCGGTGGAGATGCCGACAGCTACGTTAAGAAGGTAATCGATCATCAAGGCCGCCGCGGAAAGCAACCCGACCCGCGCACCCAGATTGAAACGCACGACGGTGTACGAACCGCCTCCGGTGGGGTAGGCCGCGATGGTCTGGCGGTAGGAGAAGTAGACGATGGCAAGAAGGGCTACGATGCTGACCGAAATCGGGATCACGTAACTGAAACCCAGTAGCCCCAAGGGAATCAAGATGGTGAGAGCCGCTTCGGGACCGTATGCCGCGGAACCGAGAGCGTCCAAACCGAAAATCGGGATACCTCGGGAAGTGCCGACCCGCTGCCCGGCGTCTTCGTCGGAAGCGAGTGGTCTTCCGAAGAGGAGGTCAGTCAGAGCCATTTATTCCAGTGTAGGAGCGATCACGGCGAAGAAAGGGCCTCAATTGAGCCAAGGCTGTACCCAAGTGTTCGATAGGGTCCCGTTCGAAGAGCTTATGGATTAGTGAGGGCGATGTGGTTTGCAGCCAAAGTGCGAGCGGTTGCGCGATCGAGGTCCGCTGCGTTGCGGCCCAGATCGGCGTTGGCTCGAATCTCGCGGGAGCGGGCGGCAACCAGTTCGGTTTGCCGTTGCAACACCAGGAAGACGGAGGAGGTGCCGGCCTGGAACTGGCGCTGCTCGCTGGCATATTGTTCTTCGGCAAACTTACGCGCGGCTTCTGAAGAATCGAGGCGGGCACGGGCGGTGGCGAGGGACTGGAGTGAGTTGCGGACATCCGCCTCGACGGCAATTTCGAGGTTCTGTTGCTGCGTGGCCAGCCGCCGCTGTTCAGCTCTTCCGATGGCAAGTTGCGCTGACGCGGTGCGGTTGCGAAGGGGAATGGACATCTGCACGCCAACCAGCACCGTGGGGAACGCGCCGTTCACCAGGTTGTTGAGGGATTGCGAGTAACCGCCGGGAAAGATTGCCGGTAGGACGCCCTGGCCGAAGCCGAACTGCTGCAGGATGGGGTTCGGCACAATGGTAACGGGGCGGCCGGCGAGCCCTTGCGCGCTGAGCGTGGCTACCGCATTGATCTGCGGGCGTGCCTGTTCCTGATAGAGACGGGTGGACAAGCGATTTTGATCGAGTCCGATTTGTGATTCCGCCAGCTCCGGGCGATTGCTGATTGCCTGCTTCACGGCTTCCTGCAAATCGGGTATGACCGGGCGGGAGTTCACGGGTGTTGCCGGAACGAGCGCGAGGCCCCAGCCGATGTCGGTATGCGAAGGAAACAAGAGTTGCTTGAGGGCGTTTTCGGCGCGCGTAAGAGTATCTTGCGCGGTGTAGACGTTCTGCTGAAACGTGGCGGCCTGTGTCTGGGTCTGGATGACATCCACGGGAGCCAGAGTGCCCTGCTCCACTTGTCTGCGGTTGCTCTGGTCCTGCTGTTGCGCCAGACGGACGGCTTCAATCTGGACGGTGAGATTGCGATAGGCGAAATCGAGTTCCCAGTACGCCTCAATGGCCTGTGTGACTACTTCGATCAGGCGCTGGCGCAACTGTTGATCCGTGAGTTGAATGTTGGTGCGCGCCACCTGGATGCGAAACCGGTTCTGATCGAAGCGCAATCCGCGCCAGAGGGGCTGAGTGAGATTCAGAGTGGCGGCAGTGGG
>JAYTGM010000080.1:0-2627 GCA_043733425.1 Terriglobia bacterium | reverse complement strand
GCTTGGTGAGCAGCCCAGGCTGGGCAGACCATTGGGTGAGCTATTGGCAGGATGTTCTGGCGGAAAATCCTGGGATTCTCAAACCGGATCTCAATAACACCGGCCCGTTCCGGTGGTGGCTGTATCAGTCATTCACCGATGGCCTTCCCTTTGACCGAATGGTAGCGGAACTCGTCGAAATGGAAGGGAGCAAGACTCTGGGGGGACCAGCCGGATTCGCCCAGGCGACACTGAACGATTCGCCAATGGCTGCAAAGGCAGATATCCTGGCCCAGGCGTTTCTGGGTCAGAAACTCGGTTGCGCGCGCTGTCATGACGCCCCGTTTCAACCCTTCAAACAGAAAGATCTTTTCAGCATGGGGGCGCTGCTGAACGGCAACCCTCTGATTCTGCCAGCCACCAGCACGGTGCCTGTGAGAGCTGGGGGCCGCCGCCCCGCGGTGACCATTTCTCTCAAGGCCGGTGAATCCATCGCGCCCGAATGGCCGTTTCAAAATCTGATTCAACATGCCGATGCGGAGCTGGCGCACGCAATGCCCAGCCACTCCTCCGTTCCCACTCGCGACCAACTCGCAGCGCTGATGATTGCTCCCCAGAACGAGCGCTTTGCTCAGGTAGCGGTAAACCGTATCTGGAAGTACTACATGGGCGAAGGCATCGTGGAGCCCGTGGACGATTGGTCGCGCATGCAGCCTTCCCATCCGGAATTGCTTCAATATCTGGCGCGGGAGTTTGTATCGGGCGGCTATGACATGAAGCGCATCGCGCGTCTGATCTTCAGCTCGCATGCCTATCAGCGCCAGTCCGTGGCGGTTGTTGCTGGAGCGGACGCAAGTGCGCGAGTTTTTGCCGGACCTGCACGCCGCAAGATGACCGCGGAAGAGCTTGTCGATTCGCTCCATCTCAGTGCGGGCAAACGCTTCCTTTGTGAGCCAATGAACCTGAATCCCGCCGGCGACCGGCCTGCCACTCAGTTTCTGGATATGGGGACGCCTGAGCGCACCTGGCAGATGACCGCACTCTCCAATGAGCGCGACCGGCCCGCGCTTGCCCTGCCGATGGCACAGTCTCTTATCGATATGATGACCACCTTCGGTTGGCGCCAATCCCGCCAGAATGCAACGACTGCGCGCGACGACGCTCCCTCGCCCATGCAGACGCTAATTCTGGCGAATGGCAATCTGGCCACCCGCCTGATCCGTTTATCCGACGAAAGCGCATTCACCGGTTTAGCGCTGCAGGATATTTCTTTACCTAATCTGGTCAACGAAACCTACCTTCGCGTGTTCTCACGCACCCCGGAAGAGCGGGAGCGGCAAATCTTGGAAACTCTGCTCGGGCCGGTGTATGCCAACCGTAGAGTTGCCGGCGTGGCTGCCAGTTCCGCTCGCATGAAGAGCGATAGCCGGGTCTCCTGGTCGAATCATTTGAGTCCGGAAGCCACGCTGATTCGCATGGAGGAAGAACGCAATCAGCGCATGGGTGAAAAACCGACCGGCCGTTTGACAGCGGACTTCCGAACCCGCTACGAGGATGCGCTATGGGCGATGTTCAATTCACCGGAGTTCGTGCTAGTCCCGTAACCGATACGGGAATCAGGAAAATACAATGAACATCACTTCACGTCGCGATTGGATGAAAGCAGTAACGGCCGGGGCAGTCGTCGCCGGCGGATCAGAAGCTTTTGGCGCGGCATTGCCGCCGCTAAAAGGAACGGCCGATGCCTGCATCTTTCTGTGGCTTGGCGGCGGCGCAGCCCACGTCGATACTTTCGACCCGAAAATACGCGGCGACGGCGCCGGCAAGGCTGGTTCGTATTACGATTCCATCAATACCGCAATACCTAAGGTGCAGCTATGTGAGCACCTGAAACAAACGGCGCCGCTGATGGAACATTGCGCCCTGATCCGCTCCCTGAATCACGATATTGCCAGCGAACACGCCGCAGCGGCAAATCTGGTTCACACGGGCCGCAAACCGAGCGGGACCATTCTCTATCCTTCGATCGGTTCCATCGTGTCTCACGAACTCGGCGCTAAGACGGATACAGTGCCTGCTTATGTTGTCATGGGATACCCCAACATCATGCGGGACCCCGGCTTCCTTGGGGCGAAGCACGGATATATCTATCTCACTCAGATCGAAACCGGACCAAGCGGACTGGTGCGTCCCCTGGACGTTGACTCCGTTCGCCAAGACCGACGTGAAAGTCTTCTAGCGCAGTTAAGTGACGGCTATTCCAAGCAGCATCCGCACGATGCCGCCGTGGAAGCGCAGATTGCCGTGAACCAGCAAGGCTTCAAGTTAGCTGGGCCGAAGTTCTTGAGCGTTTTTGATCTTCAGCGCGAGTCCTCTTCACTTCGAGCCAGTTATGGCGGGGAGTTTGGGCAGCGCTGCTTACTGGCGCGCCGCTTGGTGCAATCCGGAGTACGGTTTGTCGAAGTGTCGTTCAACTTGAACTTCCTGAACGGTTCGGGCTGGGACACGCACAATGCCGGGCAGCTGAAGCAGCATCTGCTGATTCAAGATCTCGATAAGGCGCTCGCCACTCTGATTGCGGATTTGAAGGCCACTTCGCTTTTGGATCGCACACTGGTTGTAGTTGCCACTGAGTTTGGCCGTCCACC
>JAYTGM010000079.1:0-7350 GCA_043733425.1 Terriglobia bacterium | reverse complement strand
CCTCACGCGCGGACGCAGTATGGGAATCGCTGCGTGAGGGCAGCGCTGGTGCGGTTCTGGGCTCCGTAAATGCAGATCCTTATGCGGCAATTCTGGTGTGGGAGGCTTTTCGCACACGCGAAACCGAAGCTGGGCTCGATTGTCAGGCCCGCGTTCGCGACTGGGCTAGCGTACCGGAGTTGAAGGCTGCGATGGATCGTAACGGCTACTACGGCGGTCCGCCACGGCTGCCTCTCAGTGCGGCCCGATAGCTCCAGCGTTGATGAATGTTGGACGTTGAGGGGAGTTACCGATGGTCTGCACCAGCTTTCCAAAAAAGACGTTGAATTTTTCTGCAGCTTCCGGAACCCAGGGTTGGTTCAAGTCATCCGCGGGGCTGTGGTACCGGTCCTTGTACCATTTTCGGTAGACCAGTTCATCCGGTGTTCCGGGCTCGTAACCGAAGATAAATCCCATGGCCGGCACACCGATCTGAATGAAATTCCAGTGATCGGAACGGCGTAGCAAATTACGCTGCGGTTCCGGATCTGCCTGGATGCTGATGCCCATGCCGGCAGCAACCTGCTTTGCGGTTTCTCCCAGAGTCGATTGATCGAGCGCGAGCGCAGTCAGGAGCTTCAAAGGAAAGATGGGCCGCAACTGATCGAGGTTGATGTTCGCTACCATGCGCTCTTTCGGAATAGTGGGATGTTGCGTAAAATAGCGCGAGCCGAGCAGCCCTTTTTCTTCTCCTGTAACCACCAGAAAGAGAACAGAGCGTTTCAATTTGGTCTTAGATTTTTGGAGCCGTTCGGCGAAATCGATAAGCGTGGCAACGTAGGCCGCATCGTCGAATGCGCCATTATAAATGGAATCTCCGTTAATCGGTTCACCGATACCGTAACCATCCAGATGGGCCGAGATCACTACGTACTGGTCCCGCAAGGCAGGGTCTGAGCCAGGAAGCACGCCCACGATATTGTCCGATGAGATCTCCTCTGACGTTAGCCGTAACTTGCCGCGCAGCATGAGGGGAATGGCGAAATGCGGTACAGGTTTTCCTTCAGCAATCTGAGCGGCGAGTTCGTGATAGCTATGACCGGACCCCTTGAAAAGAAGTTCGGCATCGGCTGGATTAAAGCGGAAAGCAAGCTGCGTCGGGTTGGCGGCCGCAGGCATGCCTCGCAGCGCAACACTCACTGCGTACGCGACAAGCCAGCGCGCGGGTTCGGGGCCGCCTGCGGCATCGATGGTGATAATTCCTGCCAACCCCGGCGGCAGGTGTGGATTCAGCGTGCGCCCAATTTGAACCAGGAACTTTCCTTGTGAATCAAGACCTTCGGTCCCCCCGCGTGGGCCGCTAAAGATCAGCCCGCCAGAGAAGGATGGCGGCAAGCCGGGCCGCGCGGCGATAGTGATCTGATGCATCCAGCGCAACGGATGGGTGGCACTGGTGGAACTAAGCAGTTCAACAGAAGAAGCGGCGGCATCCAATTGTTCGCGATGTAACGGTACAGACTGATACCAGCCTTGTTCACCGGCTGGCTTTAGACCAGCACCTGCGAATTGCGCCGCCACATATTCCGCCGCCTTCCGGTATTCAGGCGAGCCTGTATCTCGGCCCTTCATCCCGTCGTTCCCAAGTGCCTGCACATGTCGCCACCAGTTTCGGGTGGCGGCATCCGGCTCAGTCGCCCCCGCCAAACCGCAGAGGATAACAGCCGCCAGCGCTTCTCGCATCATCAATATAAGTTAAACGCGAACAACTGATCGCCCGAGGCGATTAGAATGTACTGGTGGCCGTCAAGCATATAAGTTTCCGGCGCGTTGGAGACGTTCCCGATATGGCTATGCCACAGTATCTTTCCGTTCGCTGGGTCGAAAGCAACAATGTTTCCGCCCGCATCCCCGGTAAAGAGGAGCTTGCCCGCGGTAGTTAGCATCCCGTTGCCCAAGCCGCCGCCTGTGCCCGGAAAGCGGTGCTGCCATTTCACTTTTCCTGTCTTGTAATCGATTGCCGTAAGAAAGCCGCCAAGCGAGCCCACGCCCACTTCATCCTTGCCGCCCAATCCCATCGCGCCGCGGGGGTCGGTTTCGGTCAGATAGTACATCGCGTATGTCTCGGCGGTCGGAACATAGAAGAGGCCGGTGTCCGGGCTATATGCGGGTGGCGGCCAATTAGTGGCTCCGCTATTGTTCGGCGAAACTAACGAACCAGGTACGGTGGAATCCTTGCTGATGTCGCGAACGGGCTGGCCCTTTGCGTTGATGGTTTTTGACCAGTTGGCAGCCTCAGAAAACTTTCCCGTAACAAGATGCTCGCCGGTCAACCGGTCGAGTGTATAGAAGTAGCCATTCCGGTCTGCATGGAGCACCATCTTGCGTTGCTTGCCGTTGAATTCACCATCCGCCAGAATCGGCGTCTCGGTGGAATCCCAATCGTGAGTGTCATGAGGATTCAACTGGTAGTACCAGGCCATCTTGCCGGTCTCTACATTCACCGCAACTAAGGAACAAGTAAACAGGTTGTCGCCGGCCCGGCTTGGCGGATTCGTGTACGAAGGCGACGGGTTGCCGGTACCGAAGATATAAAGGTGGGTTTCCGGGTCGTAAGATCCTGGGATCCAAACGTTACCGGCTCCATGCTTAGCTCCATCAAGTGAGCCCCAGGTTTCCAGACCGGGGTCACCTTTCTTCATCGGAACCGTGTAGACAGTCCACTGCACGTCACCGGTTTCGGGATCGCGGGATTGCACATAACCTGGCTCGTCCAGATCGTTACCCGTACCGATCAGGATGTGATTGCCCACCACTATGGGTGCCATGGTGGAAAAGTACTGCAGGTTAAAATCTGCAATTACTTTGTGCCAGCGCTCTTTGCCTGTCTTCGCGTCCAGGCACACCAGATAATCGTCTGGCGTCTCCATGTAGAGCAGGTTGTTCCACATACCCAAGCCGCGATTGCCTATATGCGTGCCGCCCTTGGTTTTCCAGAAGTAATGCCAAATCTCGTGGCCGTCATGCGCATCCACAGCCCATGCATTGTCGGGCATCGAAAAATAAAGAATGCCGCCAACCGCCAGAATCGATGCGCGGATGCTGGTACCGCCGCCGAACCCCCCGCCGCCTGTATCACCACCGGCACCTTCGCCGCCAATGATAGTGGGAGCAAGCCCCCCGCCGAATCCGCGTCCCGCCACGCCAGCCCCGGGAGATACCTTCGCGGTCCAAGCCAGAGTCAGATTTTTGACATTGCTTTGATTGATTTGGGTGAGCGCACTATATCTCTTGCCGGAATAGTCTCCGGAATAAGTTGGCCATGAATCACCTAGAGGCTTAGTGAGAAGGGAAGGATCGAGAGCCTGCCCATGCGCGGCCAAAGGGAGGAGAAGTGCTAATCGGAGCAGCAGAGAAACGGGCTTCATTTTACGGTCACCAGGTAAGCGGTAAGGTTGTGAATTTCCGTGTCCGTGTAGGTATGCAGCAGATCCTTATGAGGCTGTAAGGGATCGTGAATTTCAACCTTCGGTACCGCCCCATCTCTCCTAAAGGTCTGTTGTGACCCATCCGCCAGCGTTACCACCACGATAAAATCGTCAATGCGCCCCAGCAGCCCTTCGGTTTTCATGCCGGAGCGGGCTGTCACCGTCACGGTTGTGGGTGGAACGTTAGTGAGTGCCCCTCCGCCGCCAGGTCTCGGCCCGCGGCCGCCACCGCCCGGCATCAGCCAGGTATTCTGCATGATTTTCGGATCTGTTATCCGGCTGCCCACACCTTTCAAGTCGCCGGCTGCGGAATGGCAGGACGCGCACTTAGCCGTGAAAGCAGCCTCTCCCGCATTTGCATCACCCACCAGTATCGTAAGCGGTGTCATTCGCGAAATGTCATACCCGCCAACCTTGAAATTATGCAGGTAGGCGGCAACATCGGAAATCTGTTGGTCCGTAAATGGAAATTTAGGCATTCCCTGATCCAGACGGCCGTTATGAATGATGGCAGTAATATTCTCGCCATTCTTATCATTCAGGACCAATTCCGATCGCAGCAAGTTCGGACCGCCTTCTCCACCACGCGCGTCAGAACCATGGCAAAAATTGCAATTTACGCCATAAAGAGCTTTACCGCGTTCCAGAACATCGGCTGCGGCTTGCGGGTGAGCGGGATAAGCGGGCGGCCTGACAAAACCAGCGGCGGGAGGTACAGCGGGTGGAGTTTGGGCACACAAAGCAAGGGCGAAAAAGCTCGCCGCGAAAAATTTTTGGGTCAATGACTGCCATTCTAGTGCCAATGGCTCGGAAACTGCAATGTATGCGCCCCAGGAGGATTTATGCATTTTATTTGGACGATTCTTATTGGTTTGGTAATTGGAGCAGTAGCTAAGTTATTGACTCCCGGGCGCGAACCAAGTGGTTTTTTTATTACGGTCCTGATCGGCATTGCGGGATCGATTGTGGCGACTTTCATCGGCAGAGCATTAGGGCTTTACGCGGAAGGCGATTCAGCTGGCTTCCTGATGTCGGTAGTGGGCGCAATTCTTCTGCTGGTTATTTACCACATGATTGTTGGCCGTCGAACCGCGTAGGTACTTTAGATCAGAGATGGGCGAGCACGGCCGCGGTGACTTCTTCCGTTGTCGCTGTGCCGCCCAAATCGGCTGTATGGAATTTTGAGTCCGCAAGTGTTTCGCGTACTGAATTATGTAGACGTTGAGCTTCGCTAGCGAGTTGCAGATGTTCCAGCATTTGAGCAGCGCATAAGAAAGTTGCCATCGGGTTCACAATTCCCTTCCCCGCAATATCCGGCGCACTCCCGTGAACCGGTTCAAACATAGAAGGTCCCCGGCGAGTGGGATCCAGGTTCGCGCTAGGTGCCAGCCCCATGCTTCCGACAAGAATCGCGGAGATGTCGCTCAAGATGTCGCCGAACAAGTTTGACGCCACCACTACATCGAAAGATTCCGGCCTTCGGATGAAGTTCATTGCCGCCGCGTCAATCAACAGCGATTCGGTTGCGATATCTGGGTATTCCTTCGCCACTGCGGCAAAAGCGCGGTCCCAAAGCACCATTGAAAAACCCTGCGCATTACTCTTGGTGATCGATGCAACGCGCTTCCGGCTTCTGTTGCGAGCCAGTTCAAACGCGTAACGAATGATGCGGTCACATCCACGGCGTGTGAAAACACTGGTCTGCACAGCCACTTCGTCCGGCTGGTGCTGATAGACGAATCCGCCGATTTGCGCGTACTCCCCCTCGGTATTCTCTCGGACCACCACCATATCAATGGCTTCGTTTTTGCGTAATGCCAGTGGCGAACGGACCCCCGGGTACAGAATTGCGGGACGGATATTTGCGTACTGGTCAAACCGGCGCCGAATCGGCAGCAGCAAACCATTTAGCGTTACATGGTCAGGAATTTCGGGATGCCCCACGGCACCAAGAAAGATCGCGTCGAAAGAGGCGAGTGTCTCCAGAAAATCCGGGGGCGCCATTTGCCCGTGGGCGAAATAATGCGCGGAGCCCCAAGGCAGGTCTGTCCATTCCAACTGAGTCAGACGGTCCAGCACACGTTTCCCCGCCGGTATGACCTCTTGTCCAACGCCGTCCCCGGCAATCACTGCAATTTTGAATTTCTTCACGGTTGTTTCTACTATAGGGGTTGACACCTTTTTCTTTAACAGGCAAACGAGCTTTAGTAGCAGGGGCCAGCCGCGGAATCGGCTTGGCGATTGCAAAAGCGGTCGCCGAGGCGGGAGCGCGCACAATTTTAGCCGCCAGGAGCGAAGCCGCGCTCGAAAAGGAAGCTCAGGCCCTGAACGAAGCGGGTCTTTCCGCCAGTTGCGTGAAACTGGATTTCACAAACAGCGAATCCATTCGCAAGTGTGCTGATTCCGTTGGACCTGTCGATATTCTCATCAACGTTGCCGGCACCAACGTTCGGCGCCGCTTTGAGCAATACACTAAAGAAGAATACGACCACATCATGAGCACTAATCTGCACGGGATTGTGGAACTGACGCAGCTAGTGGGCGCGAAAATGATCGCCGCTGGCAAGGGCGGCAAGGTGATTCATATCGGCAGCCTGATGAGCTTGCTGGGAATACCGTATTTGAGCGTCTACGCAATCACCAAAGCGGCGTTGGGAGGTCTCACCAAAGCAACCGCGGCGGAATGGGGCCGCTATAACATTCAGGTAAACTGCATTGCGCCCGGCTTCATTCTCACCGATTTGAATCGGGACATGTGGCAGGCACCCGAAATGGCGCAGTGGCTGGCGGGAGTGCAGGCCAATCCGCGCATGGGTTCACCGGAAGATATTGCGCCGCTAGCGGTGTTTCTTTCAGGCAAGGGTTCAGACTACATCACCGGTCAGATCATCGCCGTCGATGGCGGTTACACAACCACGGCAGTGTGGCCCTTCCAGCCACCCGGAACCTCATGACACGGCGCACCATTGCTCTGCTGTTGGCAGCCGGAGTTCTGCACGGTCAGCAGGCTGAATTCACATGTCCCATGGATCCGGACGTGAGGCGCGGTGCGCCTGGCCGTTGCCCGAAGTGCGGCATGAAACTGGTGGAGCACACGCCTGATTTTCACGAATTTCCTGTAAACTTTTCATTTTCTCCCCCCAATATTCCGGCGCGTGTGCCGCTTAAGGTGCGGATCGATATTCCCGGCGTTCCCGCTTTTGAACTCATGCATGAAAAGCTGCTGCATCTATTCGTTGTATCGGCAGATCTGCAGTACTTCGCTCATGAGCATCCCTTAGTGGACGGAAGGGGGTTTACACACCAGACCGTGCTGCCGCGGGATGGAGTTTACAAGTTTGTTGCGGATTTCTACCCGCGTGGCGGAGTGCCACAATTGGGCGAAGTGCTGGTGAGCACGGCCGGGTGGAAGGGTAGTCTTGCCGATGCCGTGGCGGTGTTGAAGCCTGACATGGCAGCACAGCATGCAATCAATCTCACCGTGTCTTTGCGCATGGAAAAGCCGGTTCCCGGTCGGAAGACGCTTCTGTTTTTCGATCTCTCTCCTAAAGAAGGCTTGCAACAATACTTAGGCGCGTGGGCTCACATGCTGATGATGAGCGAAGATCTGGCGGATACCGTGCACGAACATCCCTCCATCGCCGATGGCAGCGGAATAGTTCAATTTGATGTCTTCTTTGCGCGCGCCACGCGATACCGTTTATGGATTCAGTTTCAGCGGCTGGGTGTGGTGAACACAGTTGCTTTTACTATTCCAGTGGAAGCTCTGTAGATCGGCTGCTTAACTTTTGGCAATCTTGCCTATAACACGCTGACCTTGTAACCCAATTTGGGCAACAACTTATTTGACAAATCATCTTATGTTCGCTTATCTAACCACATGGCA
>JAYTGM010000078.1:0-2637 GCA_043733425.1 Terriglobia bacterium | reverse complement strand
TTGCTGCTTGCATCATGAAACTGGCTGTCATGCACCTGCCCGTGATAAAGCATGTTGTCCAGCATCATCACGCCGCCTGGGCGCAGCAGTGTAAGCGCCAATTCGTAATACGTATCGTACGAAGGCTTGTCCGCATCGATGAACGCAAAATCATAGGTGCCGGTTTTGCCTTCATGAATCAGCGCGCGCAAGGAATCGGCTGCGGGCGCAATTCGCAAGCTCACCTTGTGGGCTACCCCCGCTTCCGACCAGTACCGGCGCGCCACGGCCGTGAATTCTTCGCTCACGTCGCAAGCGGTAACGGTTCCCTCCGCGGGCAGTGCCAGGGCTACGGCCAGCGAACTGTAGCCCGTAAACACTCCCACCTCCAGCGTGTGGCGCATCCCCATCGCCTTCACCAGGAACTTCAGAAAGGCCCCCTGCTCTGGAGAAATCTGCATCACCGCTTGCGGATGCTTGGCTGTTTCCTCTCTCAATCGCCGTTGTGCCCCGGTCTCGTGGACCAGCGTTTCCCGGATGTATCGTGTTACCGCTTTGTCTGCCAGATAGTCGTTGTGTGTCATGCGTATACTTGAACCGAATGCCCGCTGAAGAACAGGATATCGCGCGCCTGTTGCAGGAACTCAAGTCCGGTCAGGAACGCCTCTCCGCGGACATCCGTTGGCTCTTGCACAATCAAGCCAGTCTGGATCGCAGGCTCGGTCGTGTCGAAGACAGCCTCATTTTCCGGACTCTTCGCGCCATCGGACGCTTATTCGCTCAGAGAGTCTCCAAGCCAGCCAACACTTTCGCCGCCTGGCGCAAACGGGGTGGTGGCAATCTGAGCATCGCCACCCCGCCCGTTCAACCGCGGTTCACCCTTTTAGTCCAACCCGCGGATCGGGAAGCCGTGTTGAAAGCCGTTCAAACCTATGGCAACTGTGAAGTCCTTGCCGCTTCATGGGCCGAAGGTCTGGAACGCTCGACGGGCGAGTACGTGGCCGTCGTTTGCAGCAAGGATCAGGTCTACCCCGGCGCTCTCGAACACTTCGCTTCCGCCGCTCCAGCGGATCTGTTCTACTCGGATGAAGAAAGGCTTACTGAAGAAGGACACGCCGCCGCGCCGGTCTTTAAGCCCGATTGGTCCCCCGTACTTCTCCGCTCGGTCGATTACCTGGGCGGCCTTACAGCCATACGCCGCGATTTTGCCCGCGGCCATGCCGACATGCTCACCGCCATTCGAGCTCACCCGAATTTGCATGCCGCTCACGTCCCTGTGATTCTCTACGGGTCTCGCAGGTTGGCGGCAGCACCCCCGCCGGCCACACAAGCTCCCGTTGCAACTGGCAAGCTCGTTTCCATCGTGATCTGCACGCGTACCGCGCACTTGTTGGACGCCTGCCTAAAGGGCGTCCGCGCGCGCACCGATTATTCCCCCTACGAACTGATCGTGGTACAGCACCTGGGCTCATCGAATGCCAGGGAAGAAGCAGCGGTGGCCGAAGTCATCTCCGCTCATGGAGCAAAGCGCGTTCCGTACGCCGCTCCCTTCAATTTTTCAGCAATGAACAACCGGGGAGCGGAATCCGCCAATGGAGAATTGCTGCTTTTCCTGAATGACGATGTGGATCCGCTCAAGCCAGACTGGCTGCTTCGGCTTTCCGGCTGGCTGGAAGACTCCTCCGTGGGTGCTGCCGGCGCGAAGCTCACTTTTCCTGACGGCACTTTGCAGCATTCCGGCATCGCTGCCTGGATGATCGATGGCGCCTGGCACCCTGGCCGGAATATGCCCGCGACGCCTAACTGGCCTTGGATTCAGTACACACGCGAAGTCTCCGCCGTAACCGGAGCCTGTCTTGCAATCCGGGCAGCGGACTTCCGCCGCCTGGGCGGCTTCGACCCCGGGTTCCCCGTCAACTTCAATGACGTGGACCTCTGTTTCCGCCTGCGGGCCGCAGGCCTTACCGTGATTGTGGACGTGGAAGCGGAGCTGCGCCACGATGAGAGCCGCACACGCACCGGTGGCACTACCTATCAGGAGCGCCAGCTCTTTTTCCAGAAATGGGCCTCTACCCTGGAGCGTACCGATCCTTTTTATACGCCCCACCTGGCCCAAAACAATGAGGATCTTTCCCTGCGTTAAGCCGGCGCCCGATGGTACGCTGAGTCTTTGAAGAAAGCACTGATTACGGGCATAACCGGGCAGGACGGCAGTTACTTAGCCGAGCACCTTCTTAACCTTGGTTACGAAGTTCACGGCCTGGTCCGGCGTGTCGCGCTGGAGCAGCCCGACCAGCGTCTCGGACGCGTCACTCATCTGGTGGACCGTCTGATTTTGCATGCCGGAAGCCTGGAAAGCTACCCCAGTCTCTTTCAGGTGCTTAGCCGCTGCCAGTTCGATGAATGCTATCACCTGGCGGCGCAAAGCTTTGTGGCAGAGAGCTTCGCCGATGGTTTCTCCACAATGAACACCAACAGCAACGGAACGCATTATTTGCTAGCCGCCCTGCGCGAACTTCAGCCCGGTTGCAAGTTCTATTTCGCCGGCTCCAGCGAGATGTTCGGTAAGGTGCGCGAGGTGCCGCAACGGGAGACTACGCCTTTTCATCCCCGCAGTCCATACGGCATCAGCAAAGTGGCCGGTTACTACCTGACCAT
>JAYTGM010000077.1:0-2638 GCA_043733425.1 Terriglobia bacterium | reverse complement strand
GTTTGACGAAAACGGCGTTAGGAGCCGAGGAGACAGTGCCCTGGGAACACGCGCCGGACGCGGTTGCCGTGGTGGAGCGGCTACGCGGCATCGGATGGGAAATTTGCGCGATTGAGACCAGCGTGCATTCCGTGGATTTGTTTGAATGGGTTCCGCGGTTCCCGGTGCTGGTGATGTTTGGAAATGAATGCGACGGCCTGGCTAAGGCGCTGGGCGAACGCGCCGACCGGCATATCAGGATTCCTATGCTGGGCAAGAAACATTCGCTGAACGTGGGCACCGCAGGCGGTGTGGTGATGTACGAACTGCTGCGTAAATACCACGCGCTACACATGCTCAATGCCTAGAGTTTTCATTTTGCGATAAAGGTTGCTGCGCTCGAGCCCTAACAGTTCGGCTGTTCTTGTCACGTTGCCCGCTGTTTCTTCCAGCTTCTTCAGGATGTATTCGCGTTCCACTGATTCGCGCACCTCCTGCAGGCTGCCAAACCGGTCTGGCATCCTCTCTGGCATGGACCGTTTGCTGGTAGTGAGCGGGATGTGCCGTGCATCGATTCTGACTTGCGGGTTGAGAATGACGATGCGCTCGATCAGATTTTTGAGCTCCCGGACGTTACCGGGCCAGTGATAGTCCTGCAGCGCTTCATAGGCTTGCGGAGTGAGTTCCTTGGGTTTGCGGCCATAGGCACCGGTGAATTCGCGCAGGAAAAAATCAGCGAGTAACGGGACGTCTTCCAGACGTTCGCGCAAAGGCGGGACGTGGAATGGAATTACATTCAAGCGATAAAACAGATCTTCGCGGAAATTGCCGATTTCGATTTCGTGTTCGAGTGTTTTATTAGTGGCGGCAACGACGCGGACGTCCACCTGAATCGAGTTGTTCGCGCCGACGGGTTCAAAGCGCTGTTCTTCCAGCGCGCGCAATACTTTCGCCTGAGTCCGGAGACTCATATCGCCGACTTCGTCCAGGAAGATTGTGCCTTGATCGGCTTTCTGAAATTTTCCCGGCTTCGATTCATGAGCGTTGGTGAAACTGCCTTTACTATGGCCGAAGAGCTCGCTTTCAATCAGTTCTTCCGGGATAGCGGCGCAGTTTACTTCGACGAAGGCGTTGCCGTGACGCAGGCTCATGGCGTGAATCGCATGGGCCACCAGTTCTTTGCCGGTGCCGCTTTCGCCATAGATGAGGACGCGGCCATCGGTTCCAGCCATGAGGGAAAGCTGCTTGCGGACGGCTTTCATGGGGACGCTTTCGCCAATGATGCGGTACTTTGCATCGACATCTGTTTTCAGGCGGCCGTTTTCGAGCAGAAGCCGGCGTTGTTCGAGTGCGTTTTTTGCGACGATGAGGAGCTTTTCTATGGAGAGGGGCTTTTCGAGGAAATCGAAGGCTCCCAGCTTGGTGGCGCGGACTGCACTTTCGATGGAGCCGTGGCCCGACACCATGATGACGTGGGGACGCTCCGGGAAGGGAATTTCCTGGATGCGGGCGAGCGTTTCCATGCCGTCCAGCCCGGGGAGCCAGATGTCCAGGAAGGTCAGGTCGTAGGTATGTTCATGGAGCAGCGAAAGAGCCGCTTCGCCAGATTCGGCGGTGGACACCTGGTAAGCCTCGTCTTCGAGGACGCCGCGGAGAGATTGGCGTATGCCCGGCTCGTCGTCAACGATCAGGATATGGGCGGGTCTCATAGGATGACTGCGCTGGCTTCCTTGAGATCCCGGACAAGGCCCGGGATTGGTAGTGGCGATGCGCTGGTGCTTGCCTCCATTTCTATGATAAATCTGGTGCCGGCGGGGGTATTGTCTTCCACTCTGATGTGCGCGTTGTGATCGGTGAGGATATTGTTCACGATGGCCAGGCCCAGCCCGGTGCCGCGCCCTTTGGTGGAGAAATAAGGCACGAACAGCTTTTCCTTATCTTCCGCGGACACGCCCGCTCCGGTATCGGCAATGATGAGTTCGATGGTGTCACCGAGACCGGGTTGCGTGATGATGTGCAACTGGCGGATGAAGGAATCCTGCATGGCTTCAGCGGCGTTATCGATGAGATTAACGACGACGCGTTTGATCTGTTCGCGATCTGCAAAGATATCGGGCAGGCCGGGATAGAGATTGGTGCGGATGACAATGTTATTGAGACGACCGGCGAAGACGGCCAGCGCGCTTTCCACGATCGCGTTGAGCGAGCAGTGTACAAGCTGCTTGGCGGGGAACCGGGCGAATTGGGAGAACTCGTCAACGAGAGTCTTGACGGTTTGCACTTCGTTCACGATCAGGTCTGTGCATTCGTGAACCATGCGCCTGATTTCAGGCGAGATGCTGGCGCGGTCAAGCTGGCGCCGGATGCGCTCCGCAGAAAGGCTGATGGGCGTGAGCGGATTCTTGATTTCGTGCGCGACGCGGCGGGCAACTTCGTTCCAGGCGGCGGCTTTTTGGGCGCGCAGCAGATCGCTGGTGTCTTCGATGACCATGACGAAGCCGGAAGTGAGCCGCTCATCGAGCGCGGAAACCGTGATGGCCAGGTGGAGAGTATGAGTGCCGAAATTGAGATCGAGTTGCTGGGCTGCGACGCGAGTACGGCGGGCGCGCTTCATAAGGTAAAGAATTTCAGCGACATCCTCACGCGGGAAGAGGTCGTT
>JAYTGM010000076.1:0-2638 GCA_043733425.1 Terriglobia bacterium | reverse complement strand
GCCGCCAGCGGGATGCAGGATCAGCAAATCGCCTCGGAGTTGGGGATCACACCAGAGAAGGCTGCGCGCTGGCGCAACCGTTATCTGGATGGCGGGATCGACGCCCTCCAAAAAGATGCGTCACGTCCCGGCAGACCACGCACCATCACCGGAGCCCGCATAACCGAAGTGATTCGCAAAACTACACAGGAAAAGCCCTTCAACGCCACCCACTGGAGCACGCGCACGATGGCCGCCGCTACAGGACTGAGCGAAACCACCGTACGTCGGTCTGGCGTGCCAATGGCCTGAAGCCGCATCTGGTGAAGACTTTCAAAGTCAGCGCCACAACAAAGGCACGCTCGCGCTCGGAGTCCACTTCACCGTGCCCAATGACCTGCCCCCCCAATAACCGCATGAAGTTGAATGCTATTTCAGACGGAAGGGAGAGCAACGGTTACGCCCGGCGGAACGGTGTATGTTGCCGATTCCCTGGGAGCGCAATTTTCAACATGGCAAGCGGACAGTGGCAAAAAACGCCCGGCTTCCCGGATTAGAATCGGGACACGAGGCGAGGAATGCCGCGATTACACCGCTGTCATCTTGTCTGCATCCCACTTGCAGATGCGCTTCTCAAAATAGCTGGTGTTCGAAAGCAACGCCGGACCCGCCGCACGGAAACCGAAAACCGCATCCTCAACCGGACGCTTTCTGCTGCGGACCGCCTCGTAGAACACGCGATGGTGTTCGCGATGCGTGTTGTAGCCGGGCGGCGGCGCGAAGTGCTGTTCGCTATCGGGCCGAAGAGCGTCGGCAGTCGCGCGCTGTTCCGGGTACTTCGCACGGTACTCCTTCATGTACTGTTCCTGGATGTTTTTCGGGAAAGTGTCCAGCGTGTGGCCCGGCTCGCTTTCCTGCGGAATCTTTGCAAGCGTCAAGCTGGTCATGCTAGTGTTCATCACGCCTTCGCTTCCAATGAAGCGGAAGCCGAAAAGTTCTTTGCCGCCTCCTGATTTGAAGTTCACCCGCAGTGACAGCGTGAACTCGGGGTGAGTGGGCTGCGCGGGGTAATCAAGAAGCGCGTTCATTACATCGGGAACATCGCGGCCATCTTTCCAGTAGCGCAAGCCGCCTGTGGACATGATGCGTTCCGGGCCGATAGAACCCGTGACGGTGTGCAATCCGCTCAACAGATGCACAAATAAATCACCCGCCACTCCTGTGCCGTAATCCTGATAATTGCGCCACCGGAAGAAGCGCTTGTTGTCATAGGCGCGCTTGGGAGCGTTACCCAGGAAGCGGTCCCAATCCACGGTGGCCGCCGTGGCATCAGGCGGAATGGAATATTCCCACGCACCGATGGAACTGTTGCGATCCAGCCAGGCTTCCACCATGTTCAGCGTTCCGATAGCGCCCGATTGCAAAAGCTCTTTCGCCTTCTGATAGACCACCGACGTGACATACTGGCTGCCTACCTGGAACATGCGGCCCGTATGTTCCTGCGCATCGATTACGCCCTTGCCTTCACTAACGGCATGAACCATGGGCTTTTCGCAGTACACGTCTTTGCCCGCCTGCATGGCGGCAATCGAGATGATGGAGTGCCAATGATCGGGCGTTGCGATGATGACACTATCGATGTCTTTGCGGCTCAGAATTTCCCGATAATCGCGAGTAGTGAAAATCTGGTTGCCATACAGTTCCTTGGCGTGGGTCAAGCGGCCATCATACAGGTCGCATACCGCCACGAGTTCAACGCCAGGGATGGACCGTGCGAAACCGGTATCGCCCTGCCCCATGCCGCCGTGGCCGATGGTGGCGATACGGATTTTGTCGTTTGCCGAAATTTTAGTTTGGGCTTGAGCTAGAGCGGCTGTACTAACTGCCTGGAGTAATGTTCGTCGGGTCATGGTTGGGCGGTCCGGATACTCGTCAGTATACGCCGACGCGATAGAATGATTTGGCTTGGAGGAAAACGAATGATTACTCGATTGGCGGTTTCGGTAGCAATGGCGGCAACGGCTTTTGCCGCTTCCAATTCCACAGTGCCGAAAGGCACACCGGTGTCTTACAACATTCCCTTGTGGGATGAAGGGCAGGTACCGCTGGCGAAAGGAGATGGACCGCTGGATAAACCGTTCCTGACAGTTTTTCAGCCGCCTGCGGGTAAAAGGAACGGCGGCTCCGTGGTAATCGCTCCTGGGGGCAGCAATATCATGCTCATGTACGGATGTGAAGGCATGGAAGTGGCCGAGCACTATAACGACTGGGGTGTGACGGCGTTCGTGCTGACCTACCGTTTGTCCCCGCGTTACGGCGACGATGCACGCGTGCTGGATGGCAAGCGCGCAGTGCAAGTGGTACGGCAACATGCAGCGGAGTTCGGCCTGAATCCAAGCAAGGTCGGCTTTATTGGTTTTTCCGCGGGGTCCAGTCTGGCGCGGGCGGTAGGGTTCGCCACTGGTTCGCATCCAGGTGACGAGCGGCCGGATTATCTTGGCATGGTCTATTCCGCGGGTCGGCCGGGGCCGGGCGAGCAGCTGAAAGATTTTCCCCCCACTTTCCTCGTTGCCGCGCAGCTTGACAAAGGTGCCTCCATGGGTTCAGCCCAGCTGTTTATGGATCTGACGAAAGCAGGCGCTGTTGCGGAGATTCATCT
>JAYTGM010000075.1:0-2640 GCA_043733425.1 Terriglobia bacterium | reverse complement strand
CAAAACTCTGCAATTGAGCAATTGCTGGAACAAGCGCGTCAAGCCAACCGTCTGAAGGATGAATTTCTCGCCAACATGAGCCACGAGATTCGCACCCCAATGAATGGCATCATTGGCATGGTCAACCTGACGCTCGATACGGAACTGAGCCTGGAGCAAAAGGATTCACTGGAGACAGTGAATTCGTGTGCGCAATCGCTGCTGGCCATATTGAACGATATTCTGGACTTCTCCAAGATCGAGGCAGGACGATTGGAGATCGCGCGGGAGAAGGTCCAGATTAGGGATACTATTTGGGGCGCTTGCGCAACCTTCCAGGCCAGTGCCCGCGACAAAGGGATAGCTCTTACATGGGCGGTTTCGGAAGACGTTCCGGAGTGGCTGGAGTGTGATGCCGGCCGGATTCGCCAAGTTTTGTTGAACCTGGTGGGAAATGCTGTTAAGTTCACGCACCAGGGCGAAGTGCATGTCTCGGCCAATGTGACAGAACAAAGCGACGGCGGACTGCAGCTTCATTTCATGGTTAGCGACACGGGGATTGGCATCCCCAACACGTCATTGACCCTGATATTTGAAGCGTTCAGGCAGGCCGATGGATCAACCTCACGCAATTACGGCGGCACCGGACTTGGGCTCTCTATATCATCCCGGTTGGTGCAACTGATGGGCGGCAAGCTCGACGTCGAGAGTCATTTGGGTTTGGGCAGTGTGTTCCGCTTCTGGGTCGATGCATGGATCGTCGATGCCCCCTCTTGCCCGAGTACGGCTCCCTCCCGAAGGCTGCCTGGAAGTCAATCCCTGCGGATTCTCATCGCTGAAGACAATCTGGTTAACCAGAAAGTTGCCTGTGCCCTTTTGAGCAAGCGGGGCCATCGCGTTACGGTGGTCGGCAATGGACGGCTCGCGGTTGAAAAGTCCCGTGACGAAGAGTTCGACCTAATTCTAATGGACCTGCAGATGCCGGAAATGGATGGATGGGACCCTCCGTGCCAACATTGATGAGACAATCCTCCCGGTCGTAATTACTGAGCAGGGCGAGAATCGGAATCAATGTGAAGAACAATGGAATTTCTGCGGCTCCCCCTGCGGCGTTGCCCGCCGCGGAGCGTAGGGAGGCCGAGCGGAGCGAGGGCTCCCGCAGTGCAGCGGCGGGCAACGCCGTCGCGCCCGCTTCACCGCAAAGAGACCCGGAAGTTGTGGCTCTTGCCAAGCGCCGAAGCTTCACCGCCGAATACAAGCTGCGCCTCCTGGCTGAGCTCGATGCCGCCACTCAACCCGGCGCCATCGGAGCCCTGCTTCGCCGGGAAGGCCTGTACTCCTCGCACCTGGTCACCTGGCGTCGCGAACGTCAGGCCGGCATTCTTCAGGGTTTGACCCCGCACCAGCGCGGCCCCAAGTCCAAACGCAATCCGGAGGCAGAGGAGTTGCAGAAGCTGCGCCGGGATAACCAGCGGCTGACCGAGCAACTGCGCAGAGCCGAGATCGTCATTGACGTTCAAAAAAAAGTGGGCGCACTGTTGGGCTGGCCTCTGCCGAAGGTGGACCCCGAGGGGCAAACTTGATGGAGGCCGTCACTCAGCTGGCTCCCACGGTGGGCGTGCTTGCCGCCTGCGATTTCCTCGGAGTGGCCCGTGCTTCCTTCTATCGGCAGCGTCCTGCCCTGGGCCCGCCAACAGTGTCGGCATCGGAACCGGCTCTGCCCATGGAGCGGCCGGTTTCCGCGCGTGCACTCAGTCCGGCCGAACGCGCCAGCGTGTTGACGATCCTCCATGCCGAACGCTTCCAGGACCGCTCCCCAGCGGCCGTTCAGGCCACCTTGTTGGACGAAGGCCAGTATCTCTGCTCGACCCGCACCATGTACCGCATCCTCGAGCAGCGGGGCGAGTCCCGCGAGCGCCGCGATCAGCTCGTTCATCCGCCCTACCAAAGACCTGAGCTGCTGGCCACCGCGGCTAACCAACTTTGGAGCTGGGACATCACCAAGCTGCTGGGCCCGGCCAAGTGGACCTACTTCTATCTCTACGTGATCCTCGACGTTTTCAGCCGCTACGTGGCGGGCTGGATGATCGCGCACCGCGAAGGCGCCGAACTGGCCAGGCAATTCATTGAGGAGACCATCGGCAAACACCGGGTTCCCGCTGGCCAACTCACCATCCACGCCGATCGCGGCAAGGTCATGACATCCAAGCCGGTCGCCTTTCTGATGGCCGACCTGGGCGTCACCAAGACCCACAGCCGGCCGTATGTTTCCGATGACAACCCGTATTCGGAAAGCCACTTCCGCACGCTGAAGTATCGCCCTGAATTCCCGGATCGCTTCGGCTGCATCCAAGACAGCCGCGCCTTCTGTCAGCAGTTTTTCCAGTGGTACAACGAAGAGCACCGCCACTCAGGTATCGCCATGCTGGCCCCGGCCATGGTTCATTTCGGCGAAACCCAAACTGTCCTGGCGAACCGCCAGACAGTGCTTGATGAGGCTTACCAAGCGCACCCCGACCGCTTCGTACGACGACCGCCACGACCAATGCCATTGCCTTCGGAGGTCTGGATCAACAAGCCGCTTCCACCCGGCCAAAAGACAAAGGAAGAGGGTCACTAAACTCCAATGCCGGGTGTCTCAAAGTCGTTGACACGCGCCGC
>JAYTGM010000074.1:0-2642 GCA_043733425.1 Terriglobia bacterium | reverse complement strand
CATATCCCAACGGCCGAGGAAAGGCTTGGTGTCTTGCGCTGCTGCGGCAAGCGGAAGAAGCGAAGCGGTTATAGCGAGGAAGAAAAAGTTTTTCACTGTCCTAGTCTATCTGGCGATTCATGGTCTTTACAAAGCCGGGCCGCGGGCTTTGAAGTTTGTTCGTAAGATCTTCACCGTGTAAGCGACTGTACGATGAACAAGGTCAAGAGGATGGAAAGTGAGCGCGAGGGTCACGCGCTTTGCGGGCCGGTTATCCTGAGAGTTGCTAAGTCGCCGGTTGATTCTTGCATTAGCGCCCTTACTGCCCAACATCCAAGCCATGTCTGAAACATTGCACGCTACGGGAACCTTTGAAGTAAAGATGAAACCAGGTGCTTCAGAGGTTCTGACAGGCACAACGCCGGTGGGCCGCATGTCCATCGATAAAACGTTCGCCGGTGATTTGGAGGGCACCAGCCAAGTGGAAATGCTGACCGCGGTGACACCGGTCAAGGGTTCGGCGGGGTATGTCGCACTGGAGCAGGTCGCCGGTAAATTGAAGGGCCGCGAAGGAACGTTCGTTCTGCAGCACAGTGGCACCGCGCACAAAGGCGCTCAGCAACTGACGGTAACCGTTGTACCGGAATCCGGCACTGGCCAACTCACCGGCATAGAAGGCAAATTCATCATTCGCATGGAAGCCGGGAAACACTTTTACGATTTCGATTACACGCTCTGAGTTTTGATCTTTCCCGCGGCAATCAATTTCTGGAACTTCTCAAAATCCGCATGTACCAGGGCAGCGTAATCCAAGCCGTATTGGACAATCGCTTTGACAATCTTATGGGGCGCGCCGACGTACCCCTTGATAGCCAGCGCATCGCCGGATCGGGCGTGCCCGCGGGCCAGCAGTTCACCCGCAATCTCGGCCAGGCTTCGCAGTCCATCGCCCGCCAGGTTGCCGATATCCACACTGCCCTTGTGATCGTTCAACTGCCGGACCAGATAATCCTGATCGGCGATGCGCGTCCAGCCCAGCAACAAATCCGAAAGCGGCTGGATTCTGCGTTGCCCTTCCACCACACGCTGCCCTTCGTGCCGGCAGATGCCTGCTTTCAGATAGGGCGCGTACGCGGACCTGACTTCCTGCTTGATCTGCAGAAACAGTGGATCGCCCGGCCCGTTGCCCTCCATCAGCACTATGTAAGCGCGCAGCCCGACACTGCCGGTACCCACCACTTTGAAACAGACATCCTTCGGTTCAAAGAAATCGAATAGATGAAGCCGCTCCGGTGGCAGGCTTTTTCTATACAGGGGAATAGCGCCTAACACTTGCTTACGCCGGCTGCCCACCTCACGCCGCAAACCGGGGCCATCGGATTTGAACTGCACCTGTTTCTTCGAATTCAACTCCGTGTACTTGCGCAGCAGGTCTGCCGGGTTCGCTTGTTCGGCTTGCTGCAAAGCTGCGGAAACGGCTTGCGCCTCCCGGGGCCGATGAATCTGATGGCGAGCCGCGGCCAGCACCGGCTCTTCCGCCAAAGCCTCCATTAGCGTGCAGTAGCTGATAGCGAACTGCGTGACGGCAGCAGCGCACTGCGGTTGCCCATGTCCGGATTCCGTTCCTGCCAGTGCCAAGCTAGCGGCGATGCGCTTCACGTCCCACTCCCAAGGTCCGGGGATGGTCTCATCGAAATCGTTGATATCGAAAACGGTGCGGCCATCGGGCGCACTGAAGCTGCCCAGGTTCTGTACGTGCGCATCGCCACAAAGCTGAACGGTCAATCCGGTGGAAGGCAACCGCGCCAAGTCAGCCGCCATCAGCCCCACGGAGCCACGAAAGAAAGCAAAAGGCGATACCGACATGCGCTTATATTTCAAGGGCAGTAGCTCCCTGACCCGCCCCTTTTCCGCGCTCCGCAGCACCGTCATGGGGTCGAAGTTTCGCTTCCACGGGTTCACCTGCCCAAAGTCAATCCGGCTCAATCGTTTGCGGCATTCACGGCCTTCCGCAAGCCGCGATTCCCGGCTTTGTTGTGACTTAATCAAGAACATCTCCTTTCTTATCGAGCCAGTTTTTCAACGGCAGAAACGCTCGCAGTGTGATCAGATTCATCGCGGCCAAAACAATGGCGATGCCGTAGTGGTTCATCGCGACGGCCGCGCCAATCACCCCGGCATTCCAGACACTGGCGGCGGTCGCGGTACCGCGCACGGTGCTGCCCTCTTTCAGAATGGCGCCGCCCCCAATAAATCCGATGCCTGTGACCAGCCCTTGCAAAAGCCGCGACTGCGCATTAGCGTCAGGCTGTCCACCCAGCAAAAGCAAATAGCCGCAACTGGCAATTCCTACAATGGGAAACGTACGAACGCCCGCTGAATGCGCCTCTCGTTCGCGCTCCCAACCGATGAATGCGGTGAGTATGTAAGCCACGCTGAGATGCAGTAAGTTATCCCAGATATCAGGCAGAAGAGCCGGGGCGGCGGTCAGCATTTCTGTCGCGCCAAGCCAGGCCGGGGAAACGTATGATCTGCCATAAGTAAGGTCCAGAATAGCGGACTGGCCCTGCTTCAGCTCAGATTAATTGATACAGAGCGGCAAGGCGTTCAAACTCCCGCATCCCGCTGCGTGCCCGCGTGTCGAGCTCATATTGAATGTGAGA